>JBJTGD010000225.1:0-4501 GCA_046093735.1 Acidimicrobiia bacterium
GACCGCCACTGGGTGTCGTCGACGACACTCACTGCCACCCATTCACCGTCGGGGCCCGACCGGTACACCCCCTGCGGCGCGGCGTGCGACGACCGGTTGCCGTGACGACCCATGGTCGTGCCGTGAGCGAGGAACTCCAGCGCCGGCTGGGCCGACACGTTCACGGCCGCCTCCAGCATCACCGACTCCACGGCCACGCCGCGACCGGTCCGGAGACGCTCGGCGTGGGCCACCATCGCCGCCCATGCACCGGTGGAACCACCGACCGGGTCGGGCAGACCCCCCTTCGACACCGGCTTGGTGTCCGCATACCCGGTGATCGACGACATCGTCGACATCGGTTCGATGGTCTGGGCGAAGGCCGGCCGATCCCGCCACGGGCCGTCCAGCCCGAAGGCCGGCATGCGCAGATAGACGATGTTCGGATTGCGGGCCAGAACCGCCTCGTGGGTCAGCCCCCACGAGTCGGCGACACGCGGCGCGAAGTTCTCCACGAGGAAGTCGGCACGCTCGATGAGCCGCCACAGCCCCTCACGTCCCTCATCGGTGCCCATGTCGACGGCGATGGCCCGTCGATCGGTGTCGACGGCGGCGAACATGTGGCCGTACTCCCACCACGCGTCGGTCCGGGCGAACATCTTGCCGGTCAGTCGCATCCCATCGGGTCGACCGGGGCCCTCGATGTGCACGACGTCGGCGCCGAGTCGACCGAGGAACTGGGTGGTCAGCGTCCCCACCCACCATGACGTCAGATCGAGCACGCGCAGGCCCTCTAGCGGTCGACCGATGGGCGTCGAACGCACGGCCGATGTTCGGGCCGGCATCGACCGCGGCGACCACGTCGTCGGCCCCACCTCGTCGTCGTGCGCGCCGGGCCGGGGCACGTCGTCGGCCGGTTCGATCGCCCGACCGTCGAGCCGGTAGGGCGGGCGAGGACGCACGAACCCGTCGGCGCCGGTGACGAACGCCTCGCGGGCCACCAATTGCTCGTCGCTGACGATCGAGGCGCCGTCATGACAGGGCGCCACCGGTACGCGCAGTTCCACCGCCGACTGCACGATCTCGTCGACGGTGTGGGCCGTGGTCCACGCGTCGATCATCGACTGCCACGTCGGCCCCATGGCCAGTCGCTCGTTGAGACTGAGGTACACCGGATCGTCCATCAGGTCGGGGTGACCGATCATGAGCAGGAACATCTGCATCATGTGGCCGGCGTTGGTGTTGAACGCCACCAGACCGTCGGCGGCCTGTTGGATGCCGGGGGTGGCGAGGGTGCGGATCGGTGGCGCGTCGTCCGGGGTGCCGGCGAGCTGGGGCACGAGATCGCGGTGGTTCGAGGCCGAGAGTGCCATCACGTCGTGGATCGACACGTCGAGATGGGTTCCTTCGCCACCGGCCTGCACTGCCAGCACTGCGGCGAGGGTGGGGGCTGCGGCGACCAGCGCGCCGAGGAACTCGGTGATGAGACCGCCGGCCTGGAGCGGCGGTCGATCGGTCGGACCGCGGACCTGCAGTCCGCCCGACTCGGCCTGAAGGGTGAGGTCGGTGGCCGGACGCCCGGCCCACGGTCCGCGGCACCCGTAGGGCGAGATCGACACCACGACCACATGAGGATGCGCGGCGCGCAGGGCGTCGATGTCGAGGTCGGGATCGCCGTCCTCGATCAGAACGTCGACTCCGGCCAGCAGCGAGGTGGTTCGCTCGTCACCGAGTGTCCCGATGATCGACCGCTTGCCTGCGCCGAGGAAGCGGAACAGCGCACCGTCCTCGCCCTCGGGCACCTCGACGGTCGCCGACAGACGGCGCAGGCGGTCGCCCCCGACGGGTTCGACCTTGATGACATCGGCGCCGGCGTCGACGAACAACTTGCCCAGTTGACCGACCGCAACACCCTGTCCGCACTCCAGCACGCGCACGTCGGCCAGCGGTCTGTCGTTCATCGGAGGGTCACCATCTGTCGTTGCAGGGCCCCGAGATGGGGATGTCCGAACCTCGTGGGCTGTCCGACGAGTTGGAGGCGAGGAAGTAGCGGCAACAGCGCCCGCAGCACCGCCCGCAACTCCCATCGGGCGAGGTTGGCGCCCATGCAGAAGTGTGCGCCATGGCCGAAGGCCAGGTGGTAGTTGGGCGTGCGCCCCACGTCGAACCGATAGGGATCGACGAAGGCGCGCTCGTCACGGTTGGCCGACGGGTAGAACAATCCGACGGTGTCACCGGCGCGAATGAGCGTGCCGTGCAGTTCGACATCGGCCGTGGCGGTGCGAGCGAACTGGATGACGGGGGACGTCCAGCGGAGGATCTCCTCCACAGCCGGTTCGACGAGTTCGGGATCGGCCACCAATCGCTGGAGTTGCTCGGGATGGTTCAACAGGGCGATCACTCCGCCCGTCGTCGCGTTGCGAGTCGTCTCGTTCCCGGCGGCCAACAGCAACAGCACATAGCCGTTCAGTTGCTGATCGGTGAGTGGACATCCGTCGACCTCGCCGGTGGCGATCGACGACAGGAGACCGCCGGAGCGATCGGTCCGACCCCGTTGGCCGATCTCCTGACAGAACAGGTAGAGCTCGGTTCCTCGACGCATACGCAATTCGTCGAACGTCTCGTCGGGGAGAGCGGAGCGCATCATGACCTCCTCCGGACTGAAGGCGATACCGAGGTAGTGGTGCACTCTCTCCCAGTCGTCGACCGACAGCCCCATGAGATCGCAGATCGTGGCCAGCGGCAGCTTCACGGCGAAGTCCTCGACGAGATCGACCTCGCCGTCACGCTCCAGCTGCGCCTCGAACTCGGCGGTGAAGCGAGCTGCGTAGTGCGCCAAGTGGACCTCGAGTTGGCGCATCGCCTTCGGGGTGAACGATCGGGCGGCCAGATTGCGGAACTGCGTGTGTCGGGGTTTGTCCATGTAGACGAAGTCGGGCACTTCGTCCGGATCCCAACCGAGTCGTTCAGCGCGGAGTCGGAACCGCGCAGCCATCGACTCCTCCTCCTCACGGGAGGCCAGTCGAAGTCTCGGTCCGCCGTTGATGAACAAACGATCATGCGACCCGATGAAGTGGACATCCTCGTAGCGGGTGATGGCCCAGAACGGATCGATGTCCGGACGCTCGTACCAATGGACCGGGGCCTCGGTCCGCAACAGATCCCATGCCGCCCACGGGTAGCCGTCGGCTCCGAAACGTGCGGCCGAGTGGATGTCGATCGTGTCCAGCGAGGGTCCGGTCGCCATCGCCAGACCGTACTTTCACTCTGCCGGTTGCGTCCTCGGCGCAGCACCGGGCTGGCGCCGGCCCGACGTCCCCTCCGAGGTCGGTGTGGTAGGACCCTCCCATGGAAACCGCAGACGCCGAGGCGTTCCGCGCCGAACTCGACGCCCTCATCGGCCGACCTCCCGGGGGGTCGGGGTTCAGTGAGGGTCCCGACCCGGTGAACCAGCCGATGATCCGCCACTGGGCTGCGTCCTTCGAGGACGCCAATCCCGTGTACGTCGACCCGGAGGCCGCCGCCCGGTCGCGGTTCGGCGCCATCGTGGCCCCGCCGATGATGCTTCAGACGTGGACGATGCCCTCCCCGGTGATCGCCGGCATCGCCGAGCGGGGCGGCGCGCCCACCGAATCCGAGGGCGACAGCATCATGACCGTGTTCGAGCGGCGCGGCTTCACCGGCACGTTGGCCGTGGGCTCGGAGTTCGAGATCGAGCGACACCTGCGGCTCGGTGAGCGCATCAGCGCCACCAACATCGTCGAGAGCATCTCCGAGGAGAAGACGACCCGACTCGGGCGCGGCTACTTCTGCACCTGGCTCACCACCTACACCGACGAGGCCGGCGACGTCGTGGGCCGGCAGCGCTTCCGCATCCTCAAGTTCGCCCCGGGGAGCACGTGATGGCCACGCCCCTGCGACCCACCATCTCGCCCGACACCGCGTTCTTCTGGGACGGTCTGCGCGAACACGTCCTGCGCATCCAACGCTGCATCTCGTGCGGCGAACTCCGCCATCCGCCGCGCCCGATGTGCCCCTCGTGCAACTCGCTGGAGTGGGACACGATCGAGGCCAGCGGACAGGGAACGCTGCACAGCTTCGTGATGCCACTGCACCCGCCGTTCCCCTTCCTCGACTACCCCTACATCGTGGCGCTGGTCGACCTCGCCGAAGGCGTCCGGCTGGTCAGCAACCTCGTCGACATCGCACCGGCCGACGCCCGGATCGACATGCCCGTCGAGGTGTGCTTCGCCGAATTCGACGGAGATCTCGTCCTCCACCAGTTCCGACCGAGGGAGCAGGCATGACCCCGACACCGAAGGTGGGCGACGAACTGCCCGAACTGGCCTTGGAGATGACGGCCACCCGCATCGTGGCCGGAGCCATCGCCACTCGCGACTTCATGCCCGTCCACCACGACCGTGACTACGCCCAGCAGCAGGGCGCGGCCGACATCTTCATGAACATCCTGTCGACCAACGCCTACTGCGGCCGGTACCTGTCGGACTGGGGAGGCCCCGAC
>JBJTGD010000226.1:0-13049 GCA_046093735.1 Acidimicrobiia bacterium
TCCCGGGCAGAGTCCAGCTCCTGCGCAGGGTCCGGCTCCGGCTCCGGCTCGAATTCCCCATCGGCGGGCCCCACCTGCGCATCGTCGGGCGATCGGCGCCGACGCGGCGGCGGGAACACCAGCGGACCGGCCCGCCACAGCAGCACCACCCCCACCACTCCGCCCAGCGTGATCGCCCACGACGCGTACTCCACCACCGTCGTGCCGTAGTGCAGCTCGACGCGGGTGGACGTGGGGACGACCACCATCAGGTTCGGACCGATCCGCCACGGTCCCTCGGCGCCCGACGCCTTCCAGTTCGGGAAGAAGGAGACCTTGACCACCACCGGCGTGCCGGTTCGACTGACGTCGAACGACACGGTGTCATCACCGAGGACCACAACGGTGACCGCCACCGGTGAGGTGGGACTCATCTCCGGTGACTCGTCGGCCGGCAGTCGTTGCCACGACGAAGGTCCGCCCGCCGCCGGCCACACCGACCACCGACTCGGATCGACGTACCACGGCATCACGGCCTTCTCCCACCCGGCCGGCTTCACCCCGGTGAGCACCACCGGTTCGTTGGTCAAGGGCTGGACGAGGGCGGAGTCGGTCACCTCGAAGATCGCCCACGGTCCGCTCGCGGCCACCTGCCGCAGCGAGGTGTTGTTCCGGGCGAAGGCGGTCAACTGCTCGGTGATCGCCATGTAGTACCTCACGCCCAACATCTGCAGGTGATCGACCCCTCGATCGAACTGCACCTGGTCGGGTGGGCCCGGGATGTAGGGAAGACCCCGTTGCGGGTTGGATGCTCCCCACGACAGTTCGTCCTGGTTGATGAAGTGGAACGGCGTCGTGCCCGACGACTCGAAGTACACGCCCTCCATCGAACCGATGCAACCATCGGTCCAGAACGGGAGCAGCATGAGCGCCATCGGCGTGCCGTAGCGATCGTGTTGTTCCTCGTGTTCCCACATGGCGCGTCCGCAGCCGTTGGTGGCACCGACGTCGGCCATGGTGGTCATCAGGTCGCGGTACTCGGGGTAGGCGGGTTTGCCCTCGTACCCCGTGAAGTTCCAACGCGCCCATGAGGGGATGAAGCTCGAATCCTTGGTCGACAGGAACAGCCAGTGGTAACGACCATCGGAGCGAGTGCCGCCGAGTTCGACGGCCACCGGACCGACCCCGATGCGGTCGGGCAGCGCTCGCAACGGCAGCGCCAGCATCACGAACGCGGCCAGTGCACCGAGCACGGCGGAGGTGATGGTGACCGATCGTCGGGGTCGATCGGGATCCGACGAGACCAGCGTGGCGATCGTGCGACCGAGTTCGGCCACCCCCACCGCAGCGAGCATGTAGAGGCAGAGGTACCAGAAACCCAGCAGACGCGCGTTCCAGAGCCGACCCTGAGGGACGTAGATGAAGGCGATGGCCAGCGCGGCGGCCGCCAGCGTCAGGAACACTCCGGCACGCCGCTTCATGATGAGTGACAGGACGACACCGAGCAGTGCGAGCACGAGCGTCCACTGGATCGGTGGCGCATCCACGAGTTGAGGATCGAGGGTGTGTCGCTGGAAGAGCTGGTTGACGAAGTCGGTCTTCTTCTCCCATCCCATGTCGCTCATATAGGGAGAGCGCAGAGTGAAGGGCAGGATCCACCACGCGGTCAGTGCCATGCCCACCACCCCGGCACTCAGCAACCACCACGTGCGCAGGACGAAACCGGGCCGACGCACGATCGACATCAGCCACCAGATGGCCGCACCGCCGATGGCGAAGAACATCGGGATGGCATGACACAGCCCGACGAGCGCCAAGAGGATCGCAGCGGCGACGCGATGTCGGCCATCGTCGATCCCCCTTCCGACGACACCGAGGAAGACGATCGCCAACGACAACGAGATGGAGAAGGCGAACTCTCCAGCCAAGGTGGAGGCGATGTTGCCGCCGTAGATGGAGAACGAACGGTCGAACAGGAACACCGTGCCGGCGACGGCGAGGAGCGGCGGGGCCGGGAACGGCAGTCGCACCAGCCGACCGAACAGCCAGCAGGCCACGGGAAGGGTGAGGACACCGCTGATCGCCACCAACTTGAAGGCCAGCCCGTAGGGCAGGACGAGACTGCCGAGGGCGATCGCCAGCGAGGGGATGACCATGTAGAAGTGGTAGGCGGGGAAGCCCGAGTACCAGTCCGGCGACCAGCCCGTGAGCCGGAACGACGGGAGCAGGTGATCGCGCAGGTAGGCCGGGCCCCACACATGCGCGCCCATGTCGCCACCCGCCGGCGTGGAGGTGGACAGGACGTTGGCCGGGCCCAACTGCGAGAAGGTGAACACCACGCAGGCGGCGACCACGGCGAACGTCACCCACGTCGCGGGTCCGGCGGCGGCGACGGCGGCCAGTCGGCGGGCGAGCACGTCACCGAGGCGGGCGAACGGGCCCGGAGGATCGATCTCCCGACCGAGTCGTTCGACCACCGGATCGACGTCGGTGGTGGAACCTTCGCCGATGCCGTCGCCGAAGACGGCGAGCGAGGACTCCTCGGGCTCGATCGGCGCGGTCATGGGGCGACCATCGTGGCATCCGACCGTCGGGGCGGGCGGTCACCACCCGAACGGGTGAGACCCATTGCGCTCAGGGGCCGAAGCCGTACAACAGGCCGGCCGCAGCGATGACGTTGAAGCCGACGTGGGCCCACAGTGCCGGGCCCAGTCGTCCGGTGCGCCAGGCCAACACGCCGAGGATCACGCCGAAGAGGAACAGCGCGGGGAACTGGAGGGGCTGCAGGTGCGTGGCGGCGAAGAACGCCGCCGCCGCCACGATGGCCCACACCGGACTCAGACGACGACCGAAGATCCGTTGGGCCATGCCCCGGAAGTAGATCTCCTCGGCCACGGGAGCGCCGAGTCCGACGATGAGGAACACGAGCACGATCGACAATGGATCGGTGGCTCGGTCGGTCAGTTCGCGCGCCGCGGCCGAGACGTCCTTCACCCCGAGCAACGGACGCAACAGGAGATAGACGAGCGGGACGAGCACGAGTTGTGCGGCGACGCCAATGGCGAGCCCGACCGGCACATCGATGGCCCGCATGCGCAGACCGAGGTCGGCCACCACACCACGTCCCTTGCGCACGGCGAACCACACCGGGCCGAGGGCGAGGGCCAACCACAGCGGCAACTGCAGCAGCGCGGTGAGCCACATGGGCGGTGGCACACCGATGGCCAACGGCAGCGACTGTCCGTACTGGGAGGACGCCTGACCGACGGCGGCCCCGACGCCGGCGGGAACCGTGAAGTCGTAGGAGGTCGATGACTGGGCGATGACGAAGGCGATCGATGCCACCACCTGCGCGCCGAGGAACACCAGCAGGAGCGCTCCGGCACCGTAGGGGTACTTCTTGGCCGGGCGGGACGGCGCCGACGCGGCGTCGGTTCCATCGGTGTCACTTGCGGTGTTGCTCGCGGTGTCGCTCCCGGAGCCACCCGTGTCACCGGCGGTGTCGGTGTCGACGTCACCCGACGCCGGAGCAGCCGACGCGGCGCGGCGTCCACCCGACCGACCTCCGAACAGACCACCGAGCAGACCACCGGTCAGTCCACTCGAAAGGCCTCGCCGGGGCGGCGGCGGTGCCGCCTCGGGCACGCGTCCCTTGCGCGTCCGTGACGATCCGCCCGGCGCGTTGGTGCGAGACGATGGCGCGACCTGTCGCGATGACGACTCCGTCGACTTCTTCCCACTGTCGGCCACGGGGGCGAAGGCTACCGGCCGGAGGTCCGCCGACCGGCCGACGGTGACCGGTAGCGTGCGGCCATGTCCCGTTCGTGTGCGCGACCTGCGTGTGGAGGCCGAGCATCGGCCACGTTCGAGTACAACTACGGCGATCAGATCGTGTTCCTGGACGTCCTGGCCGACGAACCCCACCCGGCGATCTACGACGTGTGCACCCGACATGCGGAGAACCTCACCGTCCCGCGAGGTTGGACACTGGTCGACCGTCGCCGGGGACCGGCGAGCCGCGCCGGTCACCTCACCGCCACTTGAACGGGATTTTCGCGGGGCACCCGTAGGCTGTCGGCCATGAGCGACAACCCCCCTCCCCCGCCCGGCTCCAACGGTCAGGGCGGGTCCGGCGGCCCCGGTTCCGGTGCGAAGGGTCGATTCGGCGGAGACCAGGGCTGGCCCCGCTGGACGATCGCCGTGCTCCTCGCCGTGATCATCGGCTCCATCGGACTGCAGTTCCTGGCCAACTCCTCCCCCTCCGACAAGATCGCCTACGGCGACTTCATCGAGGATCTCCGCACCGACCAGGTGAAGTCGGCCACCTTCAACAACGCCAACGGCACGATCACCGGCGAGTTGTCGGACGGCACCCGCTTCTCCACCACGGGCCCGCTGAAGCCCTCCGACGAGGATCAGGCGCTGTTCACCGAGAAGGGCGTGCAGTTCTCCTCACCCACCGAGAGCATCTGGGGCACGTTGATCCCGCTGTTGCTCCCGGTGGCGTTGCTCATCGGCTTCTTCATGTGGATGCAACGCCGGGCGTCGGGCCAGATGGGCAACATCATGTCGATCGGTCGCAGTCGGGCGAAGACCTACACCACCGAACGTCCGGGAACGACGTTCGCCGACGTGGCCGGCTACGAGGGCGTGAAGACCGACGTCACCGAGGTCGTCGACTTCCTCAAGAACCCCGAGAAGTTCTCCGAGATCGGCGCCCGGATCCCCAAGGGAATCCTGCTCGTCGGGCCTCCCGGCACCGGCAAGACCCTGATCGCCCGGGCCGTGGCCGGCGAGGCCGGGGTGCCGTTCCTGTCGGTGACCGGCTCGGACTTCATGGAGATGTTCGTCGGTGTCGGCGCCAGCCGGGTGCGCGACCTGTTCAGCAGTGCGCGCAAGATGGGCCGGGCCATCATCTTCATCGACGAGATCGACTCGATCGGCCGCAAGCGCGGTGCCGGACTCGGTGGCGGCCATGACGAGCGCGAGCAGACGCTCAACCAGATGCTGGCCGAGATGGACGGCTTCGAGGTCACGACCGGCATCGTGATGATGGCGGCGACCAACCGACCCGACATCCTCGACCCGGCGCTGCTGCGTCCCGGACGCTTCGATCGTCAGGTGGTGGTGCCGCTGCCCGAACTCGAGGATCGACGCAAGATCCTCGAGGTGCACGTGCGCCACAAGCGACTCGATCCCGATGTCGATCTCGACATCGTGGCCCGGGGAACTCCCGGGATGAGCGGTGCCGACCTCTCCAACCTCGTCAACGAGGCCGCGTTGTTCGCCGTGCGGTCCGGCGCCACCGAGATCCATCGCATCCACTTCGAGGAGGCTCGCGACCGGATCCTCATGGGTCAGCGTCGCGAGTCGATGGCGCTGTCGGACCTCGAGAAGGAGGCCATCGCCTACCACGAGGCCGGACACGCGGTGTGCGCGGCGGTGCTCCCCACCGCCGAGCCGCTGCACAAGGTGACCATCATCCCCTCGGGCATGGCGCTGGGTGTGACCATGCAGCTGCCCGCCGAGGAGCGTCACATCTACCGGCAGGATTACATCGAGGACATGCTCGTGGTGCGCATGGGTGGGCGCATGGCCGAGGACCTCGTCTTCGGCGTCATCTCCACCGGGGCCAACAACGATCTGGTGGGCGCCACCGAACTCGCCCGCAAGATGGTGCGGGAGTGGGGCATGAGCACCCGGGTCGGACCGATGGCCTGGGGTTCGCAGGGCCAGGTGTTCCTCGGCGAGGACCTCATGCACACACGCGACTACTCCGACGACACCGCCCGGGTTATCGACGAGGAGGTCGAGCGCATCCTGCGTCAGGCCCAGGAGCGCTGTCGCGACGTGCTCTCCGAGAACCGCAACGGTCTCGATCTGGTGGCGCGGGCGTTGCTCGAGCACGAGACGATCGACGGTTCCGAGGTCACACGACTCCTCGAACTGGCCAGGGCAGGTTCCACCTCGGGTTCGCCCTCCTCGGTGATCCCGTCGTCACCGCGTGGACTCGACACGATGCCCGACCCGTCCGGATCGGTGGCCACCAGTCCCTTCGGCGACCTCGACGGGGGACCGTCCGACATCTGATCGGACCGGGCCGGTGCGGCCGAGGTTTCAGTGCTCGTCGGGTGACTCGGCGGCGGACGCCGATCCGGCGCGCAACTCGGCCAGCGCCGCCCACAGGTCGGCCGTGACCACCGGGCCGAGGAAGTGTCGACCGACGACACCCCGGTCATCGACGAGCAGGACGAGTGGCACGGCGTCGATCGCGTAGCGACGATGCAGATCCGGTTCGGCCTGCGCCTCGATCTCCTGCGCGACCACCGGGCCGTCAGGTCCGGTGTCGAGGTGCTGCGCCTTGGCCCACACCTCTGCACAGGTGTCACATGTCGATGAGGTGAACACGGCCACCAACCATGGTGCCGACGGCCGAGCGAAGTCGGATCGATCGAGTTGCACCGGTATGTGCCAGTCGGTGGTGACCGGCGGGGCCGGACGCCGACGTTGCAGCACGACCGCGACCACCACGGCGACCGCCACGAGCGCAAGGGCGATCAGCAGGCGATCCATGGTCAGTTGACAGCCGCCACCGTCGTGGTGGTCGAGGCGGTCGGCGCGGCGGTCGGCGCAGCGGTCGTCGATGTGGTCGTCGCACCCGGCACGCTGTCATCCGAGCGTGGCGCGGCACCTCCGTCGTGCGGCGTGTCGGGATCAGCCACGGGACCGGGCGACGACTGGGTGCCGGCCACGGGATAGGCGCCGACCGTCGAGAAGTCGATGGGGCTCGAGAAGGTGAACCATTGCCCGGCGACCACGGGCTGATCGCTGACCACCTCCCAAGGTCCGGTCGGCCGCGTGGTGAAGACCTTGGCCAGATCGATCACCGTTCGCTGCCCGGGTGGGATCACCACCGCCACCATGCGGGCCACGTCGCTCACCCGTCCGTCACCGTGCACGCGCACCGTGACGGTGGCGCGCCGTGAGGCGTGGGGGTTCACCACCGACAGCAGCGCCGACGAGGTGGCGGTGGCCAAGGGAACGCCACCGATCCAGCGCGTGGCCACCACGGGGACACCAAGAGTGGAGGCGAGACCGCCCGTCGACGCCGTGCGCACTGCACCGATCGTCCGTGCGACGACGAGTGGTTCGCCGCCTGTGGCCCGCACGATGAGCCAGTGACCCACCGAGGTCGGCACGCGGGCATCGGCTCCGAGGTCGACCTCGATCGACCGTTGTGCGGGCACCGACACGACGAAGGGCTCGACGGTGCCATTGACCGCAGGGTCGTCGAGCTGCACCTGGACCTGCACCTCGGCATCGGTGTCACCGGTGTTGATGACCGAGACGATCTCGTCGGCCGCCAATGCCACGGGAGTGGACACCGGGAAGAACCACACCGGAGCGGTCACCGATGATCCGGGCACGAAGGTCAGCCCCGACTCGGTGGCGTTGCGGCCGTCGGTGGTCTGCAGCCCCATCGCCACCAGTCGTCCCGACCGGGCGACGACCGACATCGACACGCGTTCGCGCAACGTCACCACCGCCGAGATGTCGACGACGGAGACGTGTCCACCGCGCACCACCAGACCCTGGAACTGCTGCGGGGTTCGCGTCCCGTCCTCGGTGTCGAAAGTGATGTCGACCGTGGCCTCGCCCGGGAACGGGTTGAAAAGGGTCAACAACAGTCGAGCCCCGGCGCGCGAGGTTCCGGCCGGGAACCACCAGACCGGCGAGGACGAGGATGAGCAGTCGGCCACGGACCGTCCCGACGGTCCGCGCACCTCCTGGGTCACGGCGACACCGCCACCCGAGGCCTCGACCACCACCGCCGCCCATGGGGCCTTGAGGATCTCACTCGAGCGGAACGTGGCCGACCCGTGTGGAGGCACGGTCAGCGGTCTCGAGGTCTGCGCCCCCGAGTCGGAGTGGACCGTCACGAACCCCGTCGACTCGCGATCGGACGAGTTCGACACGATGATCGTCTGCTCGGCGAAGCCCTCGGCCGCCGAGGTCGCCGTTCCGGCGGCGCAGTACCACGTCGACCCCGAGGCATCGCCAGCAGCCACCACCGGGACCGCGGCATCGATGGAGATGGCCGAGGTCTCGGCCGTCGTCCGGCGCTGCACGACGATCCCCGCAACGAGGAGGCCGATCAGCACGAGGAGCGCAGGGATGCGCCACGGACGTCTCACGGTCTCGGTCCTGGAGGCGGAAGTTCCTCGTCGCTGTCGTCCACGGTCGGATCGACACCGGTGATGGCGGCGAGCACGTCGTCGATCGATCGCTGATCGGCGGCATCGAAGATGGTGGCGCGATCGACCTCGACCGGGTCCATCGGATCGAGACGATCGAGACGATCGAGACGATCGAGAGGATCGAGAGGACGCGGCGGATCGACGGGCTCGGGTTCGGGTGCGGGCTCGATCAGCAGGATCGGCCCCTCGTCGGTGCGGGCCCGCACCCGCAGGAGATAGGCGATGGCCACCAACCACACGAGCACCTGACCGACCAGCGTGAGCCGGTACACGAGTGGGGTGTCGTACCGGAGCCGGGCCGGACCCGAACCGGCAACCTCGAAGGTCTGCGCCCAGCCGAGGGCGGTGGTGCGAGGTGCCGACACACCGTCGACCGACAGTCGCCAGTTCTCGCCGCCGAACGCGGCATAGAGCAGACCGGGGCCCGTGAGATCACCCGATGCATCGGCGAAGGAGTGGTCGTCGGTGAGGGCCGGCGTCGACCGATCGAACCGGGTGGTGATGCGGTCGGCGACCGAGGTCTCGCCCTCGGGAAGTTGTGAGCCGCCGGGCAGAAGGGTCACGCCCGGGATCCACGCGACATTGCGGTACACGCGCACGCCGGGGTTCACCGTCATCGACGCGAGGTCGAGTTGGGAGTCGAGAAGTGACAGGAGTGCATCGGGCGACTCGGCACGTGATCGTGCATAGGGATCGGGCGCAGGCGCGAGCGGCACCACGACGTAGCGCACCGCCATGGGCGCCAGCTGCGCACCCAATCGGGCCGTTCCGTCCTGCGCGGCACGCTGGAGCACCGAAGCCAGTCGTTCGGTGGCACCGTCCTCGCTTCCGGGCCAGTACTCGGCGATGCTCGGCGTCGAGGGACCGGTGGTGGCGAACGACAGCACCCGACCTGGTCCGAGTTCGTCGACCGATGGCGCCTCCAGATGCCATGACCCGGTGGGGATCGATGCGGCGTCGCCGAGCCACAGCACCCGGTACCACCCGGCGTCGGTGCCGTCGGCCAGGAACGACAGTGATCGCTCGTAGTCGCCGCGAGGCAGGTCCCACCGTCCGGAGAACGTCGAGACGAGCGCAGGCCCGAGGGACACGAGGAAGGCGACAGCGGCCACCACCGACATCGCCTGTCGCCACCCCACCCGGTAGCCGGGCAGGTCGACCTCGAAGGCGACCATTCCCATCCCGGCGGCCAGGGCGAGACCGGCGGCGGCCGGCACCAGCAGGAGCGGCGCCGGAGGGAGCGCATCGACCAACCAGCCCTCGCCCGTCGCCCACGCCAGACCGAATCCGGCGGCGGCCAGCGCCCATCCGCGCACCGCCCACCCCAGTCGCCACCGTCGACCGATGAACAGGGCCAGGGCTGCGGTCACCAACGGGAACCAGCCGATGACGCCGGTATCGAACGGCCCCGTCCCGAAACGCAGGACGCCACCGAGCCCGAGCGGGAAACCGCCATTGGAACCACGGCCCAGGAACGAGCCCCATCCCTCCAACAGACCGAACGACCACGGTGCCAGCAGGACGAGCGACAGTCCCGTCGATCCGAAGCCGACGGCCAGCACCCGACGGGCACCGGCGACCTGCCCGGCGAGCACTCCACCCACCACCAGTGCGACGGCCGCCCCGGCCCCGAGCAGGATGATCGTCGGCTCCACCATGGCGGCGAGGGCCAGCACAATCGCGCCGGCCACCACACGATGGAGCAATGGACGCTCCCGCACTCCCGGTCCGGTGTCACCGCCAAGGGACCCGAACGGGGCCAGACCGCCGGCCGCGGCCAACTGCAGCAGCACCCACGGGAACGAGGCGTAGGCGGCGAGCGTGCCCCACTGGCCCTGGGCCATGGCGTTGGCGGCCACGGGGATGATCACGTAGAGGACCGTCGAGAGAAGTCGCGCCCGCACCGAGACGATCGGCCGGGTGAGACGCCACATACCGATGGCGCCGAGCGGCCACAGCCCGAGGATCAGCACGGCGCGCAGGAACCCGGTGGCACCGAGCAGCACCGCACCGACTGAGCCGAGGACGCCCAGACCCGTGGGGGCTGGCGCGGTCGAACCGAGCCCCACCGACTGCCAGCCACTCGTCCATCGATCGAGCATCTGACCGGAGGAGAGGAACCGCACGAAGTCACCGACCACCGGAATGCCACCGAGGATGAGCTCGCGACCGCCGAACACGAGGAAGGCCAGTACCACCAGCCAGATCACGAACGCAGTGGAGGTCCGGGCCTCGCGGAGATTCGACACCAGGGCGCGTCCACCGGCGGCGGCCTCCGACCTCGCCACGCGTGTACGCATGAACAGTGACAGCCGCGCGCTGCCCCGGCTCTGGAAGGCATGGACCTCGCGGTCGGGGATGCGGCGAACGTCGGACAAGGTGGAGCGTCGGCGCCGGGTGGAGGCGGCGTTGCGGATGTTCCACGTCCACGCCGAGGCGACATCGCGAGCCCGACGGAAGTGTCCGAGCACCAATGCCTGGAGGATCTCGGCCACCGACAGCACGAAGGCCTCGGGAACGGCCCGCAGCCGGGTGCCGAACGTGTCCGAGGCCCGCATGGTCCGCAATCGGTGCCGGGCCTGCAGGCGACGCCGATCGTCGACGGGCCTTCGCAGGGCCAGGGCCTCGAGATGAGCCACGACGGCCGCCGGGTTGACGATCACACGCGCACCGGCGGCGTGCGCCCGCCAGCACAGGTCGAGGTCCTCGCCATGGAAAGTGATCCGCGGGTCGAAACCACCGATCGCCGCGAACAGATCCGCGCGCACCAGCGTGGCCGCGCCGGGAATGAAGAACACGTCGCGCACGGCATCGTGCTGCTCCTGATCGAGGTCCCCGCGTTCGACGTAGGGCGCAGGATGACCGAATCGATCGGCGCCCATCCCGACCGAGAGCAAACGTCGCTCGTCGGACCAGTCGACGAGTTTCGGACCGACGATGCCGGCGTTCGAACGGAACGCCTCCTCCACCAGGAGACGCACCGCATCGGGCGCCAGTCGCACATCGTCGTGACAGAACAGGAGGAACGCCGCGCCCTGCACGGCGACGAGCGCCTCGTCGGCCGCCATGGCGAACCCCGGGTTCTCGTCGAGCCGACGCAAGTGCGCCTCGGGCAGGATCGCGGCCACGCGCTCGCGCAGACCGGCAGGATCGGCACTGGCGGCGTCGACCACGAGCACCGACAACGCCGGATAGTCCTGCGCGGCGAGGCTGGTCAGGGTCTCGACGAACCAGTCACCCGGATCGTGGGCCACCATGACCGCCACCACGGCCGGGGCCGGCCCGGGGTCGGGCGCCGGATCATCAGCGGCGAGGTAGCCGTCGGCGAACGCTGCACCCTGAGCGGCGGCCGGATCCCCCGTAGCGATGGCGCGACCATCGGGCGACTCCTCCGGCGCATCGTCGCCCGGACCGGACGGCGTCCCGAAGGGCGATTCGAGGGGGGGCTCCGAAGAGGTCACGACGGGCACCGAGGGTAGTCGCCGGTCCCCCGACCCGGACCGATGCGGACCTCTGGCAACCGCCACTGGAGGCCCGGCCACGCACTGCCGAACGACCTGCGGCCGAGCCACCCGCCACCGGGTCCGGCCGCCCGGAACGATGATCGGTGGATCACCCCGTCTACGCTCGTCCCGTGGATTCCGCCGATCGAGACCGCCTCGAGCAACTTGCTCGTCGTACCGCCCGCGAGGTGGTGGCCGTCGCCATCGGTTTCACCGTGCTCGGGATCAACCGGTTCCAGGTGGAGCGCCGGCGGATGCAGGCCGCGTGTCGGGAGGGCGGTTCCCGCCAGCCCGGCCACACCTGACCGTGCGGCTCGCCGTCGACGCAACGTCACTCATTGGCCACCGCACCGGCGTCGGGAACGTCACCGCCTCGATCCTCGAGCGTCTCGTGCGACCGGGTCTCGATGTGTCGGCCTTCGCCGTGTCGCACCGGGGCGCCGATGCCATCGAGTTGCCCCCCGGCGTGCAGAGGAACCGCCGACCGATGGCCGCCCGTCCGCTGCGAGCGATGTGGTCGCGCATGGACCACCCCGTCATCGAGTGGTGGACCGGATCGATCGACGTCGTGTGGGGTCCGAACTTCGTCGTCCCGCCGAGCCGTCACTCCGCGCGTGTGGTCACCGTGCACGATCTGACCTGCGTGCACCTACCGGAGATGTGCACCCGCGACACGTTGCAGGTCCCGACACTCCTCCGCCGGGCCATCGCCGATGGGGCATGGATCCATGCCGTGTCGAACTCGGTGGCCACCGACGTCATCGCGACCTTCGACGCGGATCCGCATCGTGTCGTCGTGGTACCCAACGGCGCCCCGAGTCGACGGGACTCGGAGACGATCACTCGGTTGGCGGCACGCGGTCGCGCTCTGGCGGGAGCCGATCGCTACCTCGCCTTCGTGGGCACCCTCGAGCCCCGCAAGGACCTTCCGACACTCGTCGACGCATTCGACCTCCTCGCCACCGATCATCCCGAGCTCGGCCTCGTTATCGCCGGACCGGATGGCTGGGGCGCCGATGCAGTCACGGCGAGGATCGATCGCTCACCGCACCGGGGCCGGATCGTGCGCACCGGCTGGATCGACGACGGCGATCGCGATGCGTTGCTGGCCGGCGCCACCGCATTCGTCTATCCGTCGCGCCTGGAGGGTTTCGGACTCCCCCCGTTGGAGGCCGCCGCCGTCGACACCCCGGTGGTGGCGACCCGTGTCGGCGCACTCCCCGAGGTGCTCGACGATGCGGCGTGGTGGTGCGAACCCGTCGACGTCCGTTCACTGGCCGAGGCCCTCGTCGGCGTCCTCGAGGGTCCG
>JBJTGD010000227.1:0-2397 GCA_046093735.1 Acidimicrobiia bacterium
GGGGGAGGGCGGCGATCTCGTCGCCGGGCGCTCCCTGCAGGATTGCGTCGAGGATTTTCTGCATGACCGCGCACGTTACCGGCCGGTAGCCCTCGCGGGTAAAGTCCGCGGCCGGGACAACGCCGTCCCCACCACCGGTCACGGTGAGCAGCAGGAGGTCACGACATGCCCGGATCCGTCATCCTCTCCGGGGCCCGAACCCCGATCGGCAAGTTGGCCGGTTCCCTCGCCGGATTCGAGGCCACCGACCTCGGGGCGATCGCCATCGCCGAAGCGGTTCGTCGTGCCGGTCTTGCGCCCGAGCAGGTCGACTACGTGTTCATGGGTCAGGTGCTGTTGGCTGGTGCCGGCCAGATGACGGCGCGTCAGGCCGCGGTCAAGGCAGGCATACCCATGTCGGTGCCGGCCACCACCGTGAACAAGGTGTGTCTGTCCGGTCTCAACGCCGTCATCCTCGCCGACCTCTACATCCAGGCCGGTCTGGCCGACATCGTCGTGGCGGGTGGCATGGAGTCGATGACCAACGCGCCCTACCTGCTGCCGGGAGCACGCGCCGGACTGCGCATGGGTGACGGCAAGGTCGTCGACTCGATGATGTTCGACGGTCTGTTCTGCGCCATCGACCAGTTGGCCATGGGTGCTGGCACCGAGAAGTACGCCGCCACCAAGGGGCTGTCGCGCGAGGTGCAGGACGAACTCGCCGCGCTGTCGCACGAGCGGGCGGCCAAGGCCCAGAAGGACGGACTGTTCGACGCCGAGATCGTCAACGTCGAGATCCCCCAGCGCAAGGGTGATCCGCTGCTGTTCACCACCGACGAGGGTGTGCGTGGCGAGACCACACTCGACTCGCTCGGAGCGTTGCGACCCGCGTTCGACAAGGCCGGCAACATCACCGCTGGCAACGCCTCGCAGATCTCCGACGGTGGGTCGGCGATGATCGTCGCCTCGGAGGCGGCGGCCGAGCGTCTCGGCATTGCGCCGATGGCCCGCGTGCTCGGCTACGGCCAGGTCGCCGGTCCGGACGCCTCGCTGCTCGACCAGCCCGCCAACGCCATCAACGACGCGTTGGCCCGGGCGGGGATGACGGTCGGTGACATCGACCTGTTCGAACTCAACGAGGCGTTCGCCGCCGTCGGTGTGGCCTCGATGGAGACCCTCGGCATCGACGCGTCGGTCACCAACGTGAACGGCGGCGCCATCGCCCTCGGTCATCCCATCGGCATGTCGGGCAACCGCGTCGTGCTGCACCTGATCAACGAACTGCACCGACGTGGCGGCGGCAAGGGTGCCGCGGCGTTGTGCGGTGGCGGCGGTCAGGGTGATGCGCTGCTGGTCGAGGCCTACTGACCGCAGCGCTCAGTCCACATCGCGCCGGCCCTCGAGGGCCCGGCCGAGGGTCAACTCGTCGGCGTACTCGAGGTCACCACCCACGGGTAGGCCACTGGCGATCCTCGTCACGCGTATCCCCAGCGGCTTGAGCAGACGGCCGAGGTACATGGCCGTCGCCTCGCCCTCGATGTTCGGGTTGGTGCACAGGATCACCTCCTCGATCCCCTCGGGTTCGATGCGGCCCAACAGTTCCGCCACTCGCAGTTGTTCGGGTCCGATGCCCTCGATCGGACTGATGGCGCCCTGCAGCACGTGATAGCGACCCCGGTACTCGCCGGTCTTCTCCACCGCCACGATGTCGCGCGGCTCCTCCACCACGCACACCACATGGGCATCGCGGCGATCGTCGGCGCAGATGCCGCAGTGGTCCCCTTCGGCGATGTTGAAGCATGTGGTGCAGAAGGCCACGCGCTCCTTGACCACGGCGATGGCCGAGGCGAGCCGCAGTGCGTCCTGCGTCGGCAACTTGAGGAGGTGGAAGGCGATGCGTTGCGCCGACTTCGGTCCCACTCCCGGTAGGCGGCCCAGTTCGTCGATGAGGTCCTGGACGGGGCCGGCGTAGACGCTCATTCGTCCTCGATGTCGATCACGTCGGACGCACCGGCAGCATCGAGTGCATCGAGTGCATCGAGTGCATCGAGCGTGCCGAGTGCGCCGAGCGAACCGAGCCCTCCCGATCCACCGAGATCGCCTAGCGCGCCGATGTCGGGCATCTGGAATTCACCCATGACCTCCTGTTGCATCTGGTCGATGCGGGCGATGGCGTCGGACAGGGCGGCGACGACCAGCTCCTCCAGCATCGTCACGTCGCCGGCCTCGACCACCGCCGGTGCGATCGACACGTCGAGCACCTGCAGATTGCCGGTGACCGTGATCGATACGGCGTCACCCCCGGCGGTGCCGGTGAACGCGGTGCGGTCCACCGAGGCGCGCGCCTCCTCGAACCGCTGTTGCAGTTCCATGGCTCCGGCGAGCATCGAACCGAGATCGAACTGGTCTGACATGGGG
>JBJTGD010000228.1:0-6967 GCA_046093735.1 Acidimicrobiia bacterium
CCTCACTGGCGCAGCGATGCTCGCCATCTTGCCCGTGGTCGCCGTGGTCGGCGTCTGGTCGGTGAAGTTCGGGACCTTCGTTCCGTCGTGGGCGAACTACGAAGGTCGGACCTACGAACTCGTGCAGTACAACATGCGCCAGAACGGCGGTGAACTCGGGAACTCTGCCCGATTCATCCCGATGGCCAGCCTCGCCTGCTTCCGGCCTGACACAGTGAAGGTTGCGACAGAGTGGCCCTTTGTGAGCTATCGGTTCGGACGCCCGTACGGGCGGGACCCACTGGAACGGATTGCGTACCTCCCTCCCGCCAATGAGGACTCGATCAACGTCGAGCCCACAGCCAGCGTCACCAACGTTGCGCCGATCCCACTTGCGGCCACCGTCCTCGGCGCGCTGGCCATCGCCCACAGACGGAGAAACCGATACGAGTTGCTCATCCTGATGGCGCTCACCACCCCGGTGGCGATCATGGCGACGGCGACGACGATCGCCACGCGCTATCTCGGAGACTTCTATCCGCTGCTCGCCGCCGGCATGGCGTTCGGTGCGACCATGGTTCCTCGACTCCGACGTGCGAGTTGGAACACCCGAGCCATCGTGTCACTCCTCGTGGTGGGTCTCACGATCGTCTCCGTCCCGATCGCCACTGCACTCGCCGCTCAGTACAACTGGACGTATCGCTTCGGGATTCAGTGACGGATTCCACTTCCCGAATCCCGACGCACCACGCCCTCCATGTGAAAGGCCCCCGGCCGAAGCCGGGGGCCTTTCACATGGAGCGGACGACGAGATTCGAACTCGCGACCCTCACCTTGGCAAGGTGATGCTCTACCAACTGAGCCACGTCCGCAATACTTCGAACCCTACCAAGTCCGGATGGGACCGCGAAAAGCGGGTGCCGCTCAATCCCGTTGACGCAGATCGATCGTCAACGTGAGTACACCGTCGTCCACGGTGGCGACGGCATCCCCGATGATGGCGAAGTCCATGAAGTCGTTCTGGGCCTGCTCGATGAACGCCGTGCGCTCGTCGCCGGCGATCGGGGGCAGCGGCCGCTTGCGCACGGCCTGGGCCCGGTCCCGGAATCGCTGGAGCATGGCCTCGAGGTCCAGTTCGTCGCTCATGGCGACACCGTACCGACCCCGAACGGACGGCCGAACTCGAATCCGCCCGTCGCCGGTCGATGGTTGACCTGTTCTTCGATTCCGGTATCATGCTTCGTAGGTTTCAGTTCGGCCTCGAAAGCCAATGCCTCATCACCAGTCCGGTCCCGAGAGCGGGGTCGTGCGCTCACCGACCAGAGGGAGAACACCGCGGTGGCAGGGAACGACGGACGACAGGCACTCATCGACGCCGCCATCGGCTCGATCGCCGAGCGCGGGGCGGCTCGAACTCAGCCCAAGGACCTGACCCAGACGTTGGGGTTGTCCAAGTCGCTGGTGAACTTCCACTTCGACGGTCGGGACGGCCTGTTGGCCGAGGCGATCGCCACGGCCCTCGAACGTCACGTCGATGAACTGCGTACGACGGTGGCGTCGGCCGGCGCGACACCGATGGCCCGACTCCTCGCCTGGATCGACAGCTTCCTCATATGGACAGCGGCCAACCCGGGAATGGCGGCAGCGGTGACCTTCCCCGAATGGGTGGCGGCCGTGCCTGTTCCTCTCAACGGAGCCACCTCCCGCATCGCCGTGGCCAACATGGCGCGCCTCGATCTCCTGTGCTCCCTCATCGATGAGGCGCGTGGCCGCGATGCCAGTGGTGCCGCCTCCGATCGTCTCGACCCAGTCAGTCAGGACGGGTATCCCGACATCTGTCTCTGGTGGCTGTTGGACGGTGCAGCAACGGCGGTGGCCAACAACCCCGATCATCTCGATGGCATCCGCGCCACCGTGCGCACACGCATCACGTCGCTGCTGTCGGCCTGAGCGCATCCCCGGTACCCGACGCCGGTCGCAGGCATCGGATCAGGTGAGACCGAGGTCGTCCAAGGTCACCGGAGGCGTCGTGCGCAGCGCATCGGCCACCATCGGATCGAGTGGCCCGACCGGTCCCGAGGAGGGGCCGCCACCGCCCGGACCTTGGCGACGATCGCCATCACCGTCGGCACCCGGTCTCGTGGCCCGCCAATAGAGATAGCTGAGAACCGCCATGGCCACACCGAGGAGCGCCAACATCGCCACCACTGCGCCGATCTTTCGACCGGTCGTCCAGAAACTCGAACCCCCGGCACCGGGATCGCTGTAGCCGGGAGGCACGACAGCCGGAGCGATGGTCGTGGTCGTCGACGCGGTCGTGGTCGTGCTCGACGAGGTGGTGGACGTGGACCGCTGGGTCGTCGCCGGTGCCCGCTGGGTCGAGGTCGTGGACTGCGGCACAGTGGTCGACGGAGCGACCGTCGAGGTGGTGGTCGTCGAACTGGTCGAACTCGTCGAACTGGTCGTACTGGTCGTGCTCGTCGTCGTGCTGGTCTGGGCTCCGACGGGCAGCACGCCAACCGCCATCACCGCACCAAGGGCCAGCACCAGCGCCGAAACGACCAGTGCGACGGCAGCGGTGGAGCGGGACGGCACGGCGGGAACCCTAGACGGGGTTGGCCTCGATCCCCCGCCGGTCAGGTCCGGTGGTCGACCACTCAGAGCTGTTCCGCCGTGCACCAGTAGGTGGTGCGTCCGCCGACGGTGCCGCGCTGCAGGAGGGCACCGCATCGGGGACAGTGGCCATCGCGGTGCCGTTGGACCTGCAGATCCCCGGTGTGGGATCCGCCCCGACGGCTCAGCACCCGCAGTGTGGCCCGCAACGCGGTGTGCAGTCGCCGTATCTCGGCCGCATCGAGTGAACCGGCCGTGCGCGTGGGGTCGAGTCGGGCTCGCCACAACAGGTCATCGGTCAACAGATTGCCGAGACCGGCGATGCGCGACTGATCCATCAGCCGGGCCTTGACCGGCGCAGCCGAGCCGGCCAGCACCGCCGACAGCGTCGCCCGGTCGATCGTGGTGGCGTCCGGTCCAAGGCGCGATTCGTCCGGGTCGAGTTCGACGCCACCCAGCCGACGGGCGTCGCGCACCCGCATCGATCCCCCACCGTCGAAGTGCACGATGAACCGCTCCCATACCGGGTTGCGTCGGGCGCTCCCGTAGACGAGACCGTCGATGCCGTCGACACCATCCATCTCCAACACGCCGGTCATCCCGAACCGCACACCGAGTGTCGCACCGTCATCGGTGTCGAGCAGTAGCAACTTGCCGATCCGACGATCGGCCACGAACCGACGACGCTCGAGCGCCGCCACCACCGCATCGGGATCTCCGTCGCCCTTGACGAACCACGTGTCGCGCACCTCTACCGTCTCGATGCGACGACCGATGGCCTGCGAGGCGATCTGTCGGTACGACTCGACCTCGAGCAGCTCGGGCATGTGCGACGGTCAGACGCGCTCGAGCGCGGCCGCTACATCGCGCACGATGTCGTCGACGTGTTCGAGTCCGACCGAGACGCGCACGGTGGCCGGGGTGATCCCGTTGGCGGCCAGTTCCTCGGGAGTGAGGCTGGCGTGGGTCGTCGACGCCGGATGGGTCACCAACGTCTCTGGTCCACCGAGCGACGTGGCCAACTGCGCCAGTTCGACACCCTCCACGAAGGCTCGTCCCGCCTCCAGTGCACCGGCCTCTCCCGGCGCCACCTCGAAAGTGAGCAGTCCGCCGGTGAGGTCCAGTTGCCGACGGGCCAGTTCGAACTGCGGATGTGAGGTCAGGCCCGGGTAGCGCACCTCGGTGACCTTGGGGTGTCCCTCGAGGAACTCCGCCAACCGCTGGGCGGAGGCGCTCTGACGCTCGAGGCGCACGGCCAGCGTGCGCAGACCACGCAGGGCGTTCATGGCATCGAACGGCGAGGCGTTGGCGCCCTGGATGACGGCGAACGAATAGAGCCAGTCGAGATGGTCAGCCGAGCCCGCCACCACGCCGATGGTGGCGTCGTTGTGGCCAGCGATCGCCTTGGTGGCCGAGTGCACCACCAGATCCACCCCGTGCTCGAGTGGCCGCTGCGCCAGGGGCGTGGCGAAGGTGGAGTCGACCACGGTGATGGGGCCGACGATGGCACCGAGTTCGTCGAGATCGACGAGATCGAGGCGAGGATTCGCCGGCGTCTCGGCCACGATCATCGTGGTGCGACCCGGTCGGACCGCCGCGGCGAAGGCCCCCGGCTCGGTCCCGTCGACGAAGGTGACCTCGATGCCGAAACGAGGACACACCGACTGCAACAACAACTGCGTGCCGGCGTAGAGCTGACGCTGGGCGACGATGTGATCGCCGGTGGAGCACAGGCCCAGCACCACCGCGGTCATCGCCCCCATGCCCGAAGCGAAGGCCCGGGCCGACTCGGCACCCTCCAGCGACGCGATGGCGTCCTCGAACCCGGCAACGGTCGGGTTGCCGTAGCGGCTGTAGAAGCGGGTGGGGCCGATGCCGACGGCCATGCGTCGTCCCTCGTCCACCGTGGGCGTCACGAAGGTGGTCGATGACCACAGGATCGGGGCCAACGCACGATCGTTGTCGGCCCGACCGGCACGGATGGCGCGGGTCTCGGCATGCAACGGTGCGGACTCGGTGGGATCGTTCATCGTTGCCTCTCGATCTCGTCGAGGAAGGGTACGACCGCAGCGGCGATCTGGGCGTCCTCGATCAGGAATCCGTCGTGCCCGGCCTGCGACTCCACCGACACGTGGCGGGCCCGCACCCCGTTCTCCGCCACCATGTCGTGCAGCAACTTCTGCTGATGGGGCGGATAGAGCACGTCGGAGGAGATCGACGCAGTCAGCACCGGCGAGGTGATCCGGCGCACGGCGCGCTCGATCCCACCGCGACCGCGACCGACGTCGTGCAGGTCCATGGCCCGGTTGATGACGAGATAGGAGTTGGCGTCGAATCGACGCACGAGCTTCGCTCCCTGGTAGTCCAGGTAGTTCTCCACCGAGAACCGCTGCCACGGGGTGAACCCCTCGTCCATCGGATCCTCCTCGTTGCGTCCGAACTTCCGCTCGAACGAAGGGTCGCTCTGGTAGGTGATGTGTGCGGTCTGGCGCGCCAGGGCCAGACCCCAGTGAGGGCCATCACCGGCGGCGGCGTCGTAGTAGTCGCCACCGCGCCACTTGGGATCCAGCACGATCGTGCTGCGCTGCACGCTCGACAAGCCGATCTGCCACGCACTGGCGGCCAGCGTGGTGGCGATGGCGATGAGCGAGCGCACGCGCTCGGGGAACATGACGCCCCACTCGAGGACCTGCATCCCTCCCATGGAACCGCCAGCGACGGCCAGCCAGCGGGGGATGCCGAGGTGATCGGCCACCAAGGCCTGCGTGCGCACCATGTCGCGGATGGTCACCACCGGGAACGTCGACCCGTAGGGGTGTCCGGTGGCCGGATCGACCGAGCTCGGTCCCGTCGATCCCTGACAACCGCCGAGCACGTTCACGCACACCACGAAATACCGGTCGGTGTCGAAGGCCCGGCCCGGTCCGACCAGCGGGTTCCACCAACCTTCGGTGGGATGTCCGTGCCCGCTCGATCCGGCGGCGTGACTGTCACCGGTGAGTGCATGACACAGGAGGATGGCGTTGGAGGCATCGGCCGACAGTTCGCCCCAGGTCTCGTAGGCGACGGTCACCGACGACAGCACGCCTCCTCCTTCGCGGGCGAAGGGTCGGCCGGCGGGCGTGGTCAGGAATCGACGATGACCGGGCTCGTCGCCCGGTCGCCAGGCGCCGCTGGCAGGAAGGACATCGGCGCTGAGTGGCGCACGACGGCTCGGATCGGTCATGACGGGTGCTCCTCGAACGACTTGGTTGTCCCGTCTCCGGGACCGCATCCCCACCGTGGAGGTGGGCGGGCACCTTGGGTGTTCGCCCCAGGTTGCCGAGCCCGGTCAGACCGGGCCGCTCGTGATGTCGCCTCTATCTTGTCAGCCGCCCGACCGTCAGGTCAACGTCGGGCGTCGGGGGCCGGCGTCGGGCCGTCAGGCGACGGCGGAGTCCGAACGGGGATCCCAGGCCCCGAGGTCGGCCAGACGGGGATCGTTGGAGAACACCTCGACCATGGGCTGATCGATCTTCAGTCGCTTGAGGAGCCGACGGACCTCGAGTTCTTCGTTCCACAGCACGAGAGTGGCGACGACGCCGTTGGCCCCAGCCCGGGCGGTGCGCCCCGAGCGATGCAGATACGCCTTGTGGTCCTCGGGCGGGTCGTAGTGGATGACGACGTCGACCTCGTCGACGTGGATGCCGCGGGCGGCCACATCGGTGGCGACGAGTGCGGTGAGCTTGCCGTCGGTGAAGTCCCGAAGGGCCTTCTCTCGTTGACTCTGGCGCAGATCGCCGTGGATCGATGCCGCATCGACGCCCTCACGACGGAGGTTCTCGGCGACACGGTCAGCGGCCCGCTTCGTGCGGACGAACACGATCGTGCGGTTCGAACTGCGGATGATCGACCCTGCCACCTTCACCTTGTCCATCTCGTGGACGAGCAGGAAGCGATGCTGCATCTGCTCGACGGTGACCTGAGGTGACTCGACCTCATGCATCGCCGGATCGGTCTGATAGCGCTTGATCAACGTGTCGACGACGCCGTCGAGCGTGGCCGAGAACAGCAGGGTCTGATGGCCACCGGGAACATGGCGCAGGATCCACTCGACCTGCGGGAGGAATCCCATGTCGGCCATGCGATCGGCCTCGTCGATCACGACCTTGGCGATGTCGTCGAGGAAGATCTCCTTGCGCTCGATCATGTCGATCATGCGCCCCGGGGTGGCGACGACGAGTTCGGCGCCCTCGGCGAGTTCCGCAGCCTGGGTCTCGAGCTTGGCCCCGCCGTAGATGGCGATGACCGACACGTTGCGTGCAGCACCCAACGGCGCCAGTTCGTCGCGCACCTGCAGGGCCAGTTCCCGGGTGGGGACGAGGATGAGTCCGCG
>JBJTGD010000229.1:0-12957 GCA_046093735.1 Acidimicrobiia bacterium
GGTCGACACCGACGTGCCGTGGAGCGAGATCCCGCGGTGAGTCGCACCGTCGAGCTCACTCGACCGGAGCCGCACATCGCCGGGGAGGCCGAGTACCCGCTCACCGAGGATGTTGCGCATGATCTCGGACGTGCCGCCCTCGATGGTGTTGGCCCGGGAGCGCAGGAAGCGTCCGGTGCGGGTCCCCATCGAGTCGGAGCTGCGCGTCATCGGATAGCCCGGCTCGTGCAGCATCCCCTCGGCGCCCAGCAGTTCGACGATCGCCTCGTTGATGCGCTTCGACAGTTCGGCCGACGCCAACTTGCCCACCGAACCCTCGGGGCCCGGGCTGCCGCCGACGGCGGCCTGCTTGGCCCGGAAGTTGGTGAGACGCACGATCTCGGCGTCGACCCACAGTCCGGCGACGCGATCACGCCACACCGCGTACTCGGACGGCGACAACGAATCGCGGCGCTCGCGCCACACGCGCACCAACTCGGCGATCGGACCGGATCCACGCGGCGACGGCCCACCGGCGAGGGCGACGCGCTCGTTCATGAGCGTGGTGATGGCCACGCGCCAGCCCTCGCCCTCCTCTCCGAGTCGCAACGAGTCGTCGATGCGCACGTCGGTGAGGAACACCTCGTTGAACTCGGCCTCGCCCGTCATCTGGTAGAGCGGTCGCACCTCGACGCCCGGCGCGTGCATGTCGAGGACGAAGTACGACAGCCCCTTGTGCTTGGGCACCTCCGGGTTGGTACGGGTGAGGAGCATGCCGAAGTTGGACACGTGGGCCAGGGTCGTCCACACCTTCTGCCCGTTGACCACCCACTCGTCACCGTCGCGCACGGCGCGGCTGGGGATGCCGGCCACATCGGAACCGTGCGTCGGCTCCGAGAACAGCTGGCACCAGATGTCCTCGCCCGTGAAGATCCGACGCAGGTGCTTGTCCTTCAACTCCTCTGACCCGTACATCAGCACCGTGGGCGCACCCATACCGATGCCGATCGGATTGATGCGCAGATCGTCATAGGTCACGCCGTTGTCGCGCAGGATGGCGTCGATCACGGCCTGCTGCCCGCGGCTGCCGTCCAGACCGCCCCGACCCACCGGGAAGTGGACCATGCCCAGCCCGGCGTCGTACTGCGCGCCCCGGAAGGCGAACTGGTCGTCGGCGATCGACCGGTTGGCGTCCATGAACTCCTTGGCCCGCCGGGCGAGTTCGTCATCGGTGATCATGGGCACCTCCAGAGGTCGAGAGCCCCGACGATAACGGCGTCACATGGACGGTGTCGAAGGCGCCGGAACGGTACGGTGCCCCCCTAGGGGGCCGCAGTGGACGCCGAGACACTTCACCGCATCCAGTTCGGGCTCACGGCCTCGTTCCACTTCCTGTTCCCGCCCATGTCGCTGGGGCTGGGGCTGGTCCTCATCGTGTTCGGGGTGAAGTCGGTGCGCACCGGCGAACCGAAGTGGCGCCGCCTGTCGATGTTCTGGGTGAAGGTCTACGGGCTGGTGTTCTCCTTGGGCATCGCCACCGGCATCGTGCAGGAGTTCGAGTTCGGCACCAACTGGTCGGTGTACTCGCGGTTCGTCGGGAACGTGTTCGGCAGCCTCCTCGCTGCCGAGGGAGTGTTCGCCTTCATGCTGGAGGGCGGCTTCCTCGGCCTGATGCTGTTCGGCGGCTCGCGGCTGGGCAACCGCCTGTGGCTGTTCGCCACCACCATGGTCGTGGTCGGCGCCACGTTCAGTGCCACATGGATCGTCATGGCCAACTCGTGGATGCAGACCCCGGCCGGGTACGAGGTGCGCGACGTGGGTCAGGGGCCGCAGGCATTCATGACCTCGTTCGGCGACGTGGTGTTCACCCGCGCCTTCATCCCGAACTACCTGCACGTGATGGCCGCGTCATGGATGGTGGGCACATCACTCGTGCTCAGCGTCGGCGCCTGGTACCTGTTGCGCGACCGTCACGTGGAACTGGCGCGCACCATGATCCGGGTGGCGCTACCCATCTTCACCATCACCGCCATCCTGCAGGTGGCCGTGTTCGGCGCCAACGTCGCCATGCGCGTGGCCGAGGACCAGCCGACCAAGTTGGCCGCGATGGAGGGCCTCTACCAGACCACCGAGTGCGCGCCCATGTACCTCCTCGGATTCACGAACTCGTCGAGCAGGACGACGACCGGTCTCGAGATCCCGTGTCTGCTCAGCTTCCTCACCGCGCAGGACTTCGATGCGCCCGTCACCGGTCTCGAGCAGGCAGCGCCCGTCGATCAGTGGCCGAACGTGGACCTGGTGTTTCAGGTGTACCACCTGATGATCAACCTCGGAATGCTGTTCGCCCTCATCGGTGTGGTGGCCTGCGCGTTGTGGGCGTGGAAGCGACGACTGTGGAACCAACGCTGGTTGTTGTGGATCCTCGTCGGCTCGATCGTGCTCACCGAGCTGGCGACGCTGAGCGGATGGTGGACGGCGGAGTTCGGACGACAGCCGTGGATCGTGTGGCAGTTGCTCCCGGTGTCCGGTGCGCAGTCGCCGAACGTGTCGAGTGCACAGGTGTGGTTCTCGATCGGCATGTTCGTCGTGCTCTATGCGGTGGTGTTCTACGTGTTCATCCGTCTGCTGGACCGGATCATCAGGAAGGGCCCACCCGAGGAGATCGACGACATCCCGGTCGAGTCGCTGCCCGACTCGTTCGGTGAGATCTTCCGGCGCCAGTCCCGGACGAGGGTGTGACCGTGGATCTGGCCACGCTCTGGTACGTGCTGTTCGTCGCCATCATCGGTGGCTACGTGATCCTCGACGGATTCGACCTCGGGATCGGGATGCTGCTCCCGGTGGCGGCCCGGACCGACCGTGAGCGACGCATCCTTCTCAACTCCATCGGGCCCGTGTGGGACGGCAACGAGGTGTGGCTCGTGCTGGGTGGCGGCGCGCTGTTCGCCGCCTTCCCCCTCGTTTACGCCTCGCTGTTCAGCGGCCTCTACATCGCCATGATGCTGGTACTTCTCGTGCTGATCCTGCGCACGGTGGCTATCGAGTTCCGCTCCAAGCGCGAGTCGGCCATGTGGCGCTCGACCTGGGACTGGATCTTCGCCCTGGCCTCGTTCGGCATCACGCTGTTGCTCGGGGTCGCCCTCGGCAACGTGGTGCAGGGCTTCGCCCTCGGCGCCGACGGCGTCATGGACGTGTCGGTGCGCCAATTGCTCGACCCGTTCGCCGTGCTGTTCGGTGTCACTGCACTGGCCATGTTGACCCTGCACGGGGCCATGTTCGGTGTGCTCAAGACCGAAGGTGACCTACAGGCGCGACTCCTCGGGTACGTACCGCGACTGTTCGGCGTGTTCTTCGTGTTCATGACCGCACTCATCGTCTGGACCCTCGGTCGCGACGACCAGTTCGCCCGACACTTCCGGGACCGACCGTGGACGATCGTGTTCCCCGTCATCGCACTGGGCGCGGTCATCGTCGCCTGGCGACTGACGCGTGCCGGGCGACATCTGGGTGCGTTCTTCAGCTCGGCGGTGATGGTGGCGTCACTGGTGGCGGCGGTGGCCGCCGGGATGTATCCCGCCATGCTGCGATCCACCATCGATCCCGCCTTCGACCTCACCGTGCACAACGCCGCCAGTGCCTCGGAGACGCTCACGGTGATGACGGTGGTGGCCGTCATCGGTCTGCCGTTCGTGTTCCTCTACACCGCCGGCGTGTACTGGTTCTTCCGCGGCAAGGTCGTCCTCGACGACGAGAGCTACTGACGATCGCGGTGACGAACCGCCGCGCGCCCGTCGCCCCGGTCACCCCGGTCGATCCAGTCACCGCTGGTCGGGAACAGCTGGCGCTGGCTGCCGCCGTCGGGGCCCAACTGGTGGCCGTGGCGTGGACCGCAGTGCTGGCCCTCACCCTGAGCCGAGCCTTCGACGGACGGTCGATCACCGTTCCGCTTGCGCTCCTCGCTCTCGGACTCGCGCTCCGGGCCGGACTGCGCACGATTTCCAACCAGTTGGCCGCCTCGGTGAGCGAGACGGTGCGCCGCAGGACCCGCGCCGAGTTGGCCGATGACCTGGTGCGCGAGCGATCGTCATCGGGTGCCGACGCCACGCTGCTCGGCCCCGGGATCGACGCCCTCGATGATCACGTGTGCCGCTACCGACCGGCGCGCGTCACCGCCATGGTGGTGCCGCCGGTGGTGGTCGTGGTCATGGCCGTACTCGATCCGATCTCCATGGCCATCCTGCTGTTCACCGGCCCCATGCTCATCGCCCTGCTGGCCCTCGTGGGGGCCCGCACCCGGGTGCTGGCCGAACGACGGCTGCACGAACTCGGCCGTCTGCGGCACCTCCACTTCGACATGGTCAGCGGCCTGCCCGTGCTGCGCATCTTCGGTCGGGCCGGTGACGGCGCCGCTCGACTGGGTGAGGCCAGCGAACGCTTCGGTCGCACGACGATGGATGTGCTGCGCACCGCGTTCCAGACCTCGCTGGTCATCGAATGGGCGGCCACGGCCGCCACTGCGCTGGTGGCGGTTCAGGTCGGTCTGCGCCTGACCGCCGGGCACCTCGGTTTCGGCGCGGCGCTGGTGGTGCTGCTGCTCACCCCCGAGTTCTTCGTGCCCCTGCGCAACCTGGCCGCCGAGTACCACGCCGGTCAGACCGGAGAGGCCACCCTGACGGCACTGGCGGCTCGCGCCGCGGGCCGAACCGAAGCGCTGGCCGCACCGGATCGGTCACCGGCGTCGCCCACGTCGTCTGCGCCGGAGTGGTCGTCACCTCCTTCCCTCTTCTTCGACGCCGTGACCGTCGACGCCCCCGGATCGGGTCGCCGACTGCTCACCGATACCACGCTCCAACTGCACGCCGGCGAGACCATCGGGCTGATCGGGCCCAGCGGGATCGGCAAGTCGACGGTGGCCCGTCTCGTGCTCGCCCTGCACCGACCGACAGCGGGCACGGTGCGCATCGACGGCGAACCGCTCGACACACTCGACCCGGAGCAGTGGCGGCGGTCGGTCACCTTCGTCACCCAACGACCGTGTCTGGTGAGCGGGACGATCGCCGACAACATCGCCCTCTCCGCCCCCAACGCCACGCGCGCCGAGATCGAACACGCCGCCCGTTGCGCCGGTGTCGACGAGTTTGCCGCGGCCCTGCCCCTCGGACTCCACACCACCGTGGGTGAGCGCGGCGCGCGACTCAGTGGTGGTCAACGCCAACGCATCGCCATCGCCCGGGCCATGCTTCGCAACGCACCGGTGGTCGTGCTCGACGAGTTCACCGCACACCTCGATCCGGACACCGAGTCGATGATCGTGGCGCAGATGGCAACGTTCCTGGCCGGCCGGACGACACTGCTGATCGCCCATCGTCCGGCGTCGGCGTCGCTGGCCACACGCCTCGTCACCATCGACGACGGCCGCTTCGTCGAGGTCGGACCATGAACCGAGCGCGACCGGCCGCCGAATTGTCACGACGCATCGGTGGGACGCGTCGATGGATCCTGCTGTCGGCGCTGCTCGGTACCGTGACCGTGGGTTCCGGGATCGCATTGGTGGCCATGTCCACCCATCTGGTCACGATGTCGGAGATCTACGGCACCGCCGCCACGTTGTCGTTGGTCATCCTCGCCGTGCGGGCCAGCGCGGTCACCCGCGTCGTCGCCCGTTACGTCGACCGCTATCTCGGTCACCTCGGCACCTTCCGGGTGCTCACGAGGCTGCGGGTGTGGACCTATTCGTCGCTGGTCGATGCCGAGCCGCTCGGCGATGCCGACCATCGGCGGGGCGATGTCGTTGCCGCCCTCGTCGACGACGTGGAGACGATGCAGGACCACCTCCTGCGCGTGGCCGTACCGGTGGTGGTCACGGCACTCACGTCGTTGATCGGTGCGGTGGTCATCGCCCTGATCGATCCGGCGGCATCGGTGGCGTTCCTCGGACTGTTCACCGTCGTGGCCGTGGTGTCGTGGTCCACTCTGCGTCGGGCGGCCGCCACCGCCGGTCGGGTGATGACGGCGGTCCGGGCCGAGCGACTGGCCCGGACCACTGAGGAACTGGCGGCCCTCGACGAGATGATCGCCTGGGGCCGAGCCGATCGCCTCACGGCGGTGCTCTCCGAACTCGACGACCGGGAGCGACCGGCCACTCGCCGTCTGGCCGCCGTGCGGGCCCGGGCCGACGCGGTGGTGACGCTGACCACCGGGGGCACGGCGCTCGTGCTCGCCGCCATGGTGCTGCGACCACCGTTCACCGTCGACGTCGCCACCTGGGTGCTGGCCGTGCCGGTGCTCGCCCTCGCCGCCACCGAGGCGATCGGGCCGTTGCTGGCCGGCGCCGAGCGGTCGGCCTCCACCGATGCGGCGGCCGGGCGCGTGCTCGACCTCGTCGAACGTCATCGTCCCCCACCCCGCCCACCGTCCCGACCATTGGCCACGCGCTCGCCGAGGCTGGTGCTCGACCGCGTGTCGTTCGCCTTCGACGGCGGCCCGATCATCCTCGAGCACGACACCACCGTCGTGGAATGGGGACAGACCGTGGTGGTCGTGGCCCCATCGGGCACCGGCAAGTCGACGCTGGGTGAACTGCTGCTGGGACTGCGCTCCCCCACCGGCGGAGCCGTGCGCATCGACGACATCGACGTGCGCGCCATCGACCACGAGGACCGGCCGACGCTCATGGCGGCGGTGCTGCAGGACGACCACCTGTTCGACACGACACTGCGCGACAACCTGCTGGTGGCCGATGCCGACGCCGACGATGAGTGCCTGCGGCGGTTCGTCACCGTCGCCGGCCTCGAAGCACTGGTCGAGGAACGATCGATGGACGCGTCGGTCGGACCGGACGGCGCGAGCCTCAGCGGTGGTGAGCGCCAACGCGTGTTGCTGGCCCGGGCCATGGTGGCCGACGCCCCCATCCTCGTGCTCGACGAGGCGGGTGAGCACCTCGACCCCGAACGTCGACGACAGGTGCTCGACGCCGTGCTCGACTCCCGACGCGGTCGCACCACCATCGTGCTGGCCCACGACACCTCGGTCATCGCTCGGGCCGATCGGGTACTGGAGTTGCGCGACGGCCGCCTGCACGAGCATCCCCGGCACGGACACAGAGCGGACGCCGGACCGACGACTCAGTCGTGATCGCTCACCAGGCGCAACGGTGACGTGTCGGCGGTGAGGTAGGTGGCGTCACGCGCCGTCGGCACCCCGGACAGTCGCCACAGGAAGTCGAAGGCGGCCAACCGGGCCACGGCCAGTGCGTTCGCCGGTTCGACGACGGCGCCGAGATGCAGCGCGCCGGTCACCTCCACCAACATCGCCGGACCGGGATCGTTGTCGACCAACGACTCGGAACTGCTGAACGGGTTGATCTCGTCCCATTCGCCGTGCACGGCGACGAGTGGTGGATCGGCCGTGGTGAACCAACTCCCTCCGAACTTGTCGAAGGCACCCGAGACGGCGACGACCGCACCGACGCGCGGATCGGCGAAGCGCGGTGCGAAGGCGCACAGCAACACGGTCACTGCGCCATCGGAATGGCCCCGCAGCCCGACCGGGCCGGGGGCGATGAGTTGGGCCAGTTCCGGCGGGACCGACGGTCCGGTGAGGGCATCGATGAGGAACGACAGGTCCCGGGCCTGCTCGGGGAGGTCGTACTCGTCGGGCGCACCGTCGAACACGGTGCTGGTCATGGGGAACTCCGGCGCCGCCACCACGAACCCGTAGGAGGCCAACTCGTGCTGCAGCACCGAGTACCGATCGGCGGAGATGTCGTAGCCGTGGGCGAACAGCACCAAGGGTGCCGGTAGCAGTCCGGGGGCGTCGACGATGTCGTCGTCGGCCGGCATCCCTGCTGTCGGATAGCGCACGGTCACGGTCAGCGGCCGCTCGTCGAGCGCTTCGCGTTCACCGCGCGCCAGTGTTCCCCTTGTGGGATCGACCACCGTCACCGTGCGCACCCCCACCGCCGTCGGCGCGTCGGGGGTGACGTAGGAGGCGATGGCCGGAGGGACGGGCACCGGTCGTACGTCGACGGTCGTCGAGGTCGAGGTCGTCTCCGTGACCGCCGCACCGCTGTCGGGCCGACGCACGATGACGACGACGGCCAGCACCACCAGCACCCCGAGCGCCACCGCCGGGACCCACCGCACTCGACGTGACCGGGACTCCACCCCCAGAGCCTGCCCGATCGTGCGTGCGCCGACTCTCACCCTCCTCTCACCGTGGTGGGCGAGACTGCAGCAATGACCGCGCCCATCGCCGGCGCTCCGACGACCGATCCGGATTCGAGCGCCGATCCGACTCCGCCCGACCGCAGCAACTCGGGTCCCGGGCGGTGGCGATGGCTGCCGCTGGCCATCGCCGTCGTCTTCTATATGGCCTTTGCGGTGATCGTGCTGACCCGAGCCGAGCGGATGATCGAGCCCGATCCCTACGCCTATCGCGCCTCGATCGTGGCCCTCGGTGACGGCGACCTCACGCTCACTCAGGATCAGTACGACGCGCTGAGCGAGCGACTGCAGCAGACCGCCCTCGGCGGTGGCATCGCCCAGTGGCACCAGCGAGACGACGGCCAGTGGGTGAGCGAGAAGAACCCCGGCTATCCGTTCCTGATGGTGGCCTTCGATCAGGCCTCCGCCATCCGGATCGGGCCGTTGTTCTTCGGCGCGCTGGCCGCCGTGGGCCTGTGGTTCGGTGGTCGGCGCTGGGCCGGTCGACGCCGACCGCAACAACGCCTCGAATGGGGCGGGACGTTCGCCGTCGGCGCCTACTTCTCGTGTGCGTTGGCCATGGTGATGGCATGGCGCTCGACGATGCCCACCTTCACCGATGCCTCGCTGGTGGCCTGCGGACTCGGACTGTTGGTGTGGAGTGTGCTCGCCCTCGAGCGTTCGCGACGGGTCCGCGTGCTCGTCGGCACGTCGGCCTTCGGTGCCCTCGGTCTCGCCTTCTTCGTGCGCTACACCAACATCGTCGTCCTCGTCGTGGCCGGAGCCGCAGCGCTGGTGGTGTGCCTGCGTCGTCGTTGGGGGCTGGGACCGGTGACGCTCCTGTGGTGGGGACTGGCCGCCATCGGACCTGTGCTCGCCGCCCTCCTCTACAACGCCGTCGTGTTCGACGGTCCGTTCTCGACGGGCTACCAGTCGAGCAGTGTGCAGTTCACCGTCAGCGCCATCGGCGACAACCTCTCGGTCATGCCCGGTCGTCTGGTGCAGGCCATGCCGATCTGGTTGCTGGGCGCGGTCGCCATCGTGGTGCTGCTCGTCGTCGTCGCGCGCGCCTCGTTGGCGAGCGGGAACGATGCACGACCTGACGACGCGACGGCAGCAGTCGAGACAGTGGACGATGTGACGGCCGTCGAGGCCACGCCGTCACGACCAGGTCGGCTCGAGCCCATGGTGTGGACGGGCGGCCTGCTGGTGGGCACGTGGGTCGCGCTGTGGGGCCTGTACGCCGCCTATCAATGGACCACGAACATGAACGGCGGGCCCTCGGGCTCGGTGTACCCCACGGTGCGCTTCTACCTCCCGGCCCTCGGCGCCATCGCCCTGCTGGTGGCCTGGTTGCTGGCCCGAGCTCCGGCCGCCATCGGCCTGGTCGTGCTGGCGGCGGTGTTCGCTCTCGGGGTGCGCGAGTTCGTCGACATGACCAACAGTCGATGGGCCCAGATGTCGTTCGGGAACGGTCCGGGCGGCTTCGGCATGCCCGGGGATCGACCGGCGACCGGCGAACCCCCGGTCGGTGCACCGGGTGCAGGCCCGGGTCAGGGCGAGCGCCCCTCCGGCGGGCCCGGACGTGCACCGGGCGGAATGCCCGGCGGTGCCCCCCGCCCGGGCTGATCGCTCGGGGAGACTGTCCCCATCGTGTCCACCTCATCGTTCGTGCGCCGGGCCCCGGCCCTCATGGCGCTCGTGTCAGTCGTCTCCCTCTTGCTGCTCGGCGCCTGCGGTGGCCACAAGGGCTCGGCCGACCAACCGACGACCTTCGACAGCGTCGACGCCTCGATCGAACAGCGCATCGCCCGGGTCGGACTGGAGGGCGCCGGTCTGCTGGCGGTGGTCGACGGCGCCGAACTGCGCAACCGCACCTACGGCGCCCACACCCCCGACACCGTCGTGCCCATCGCCTCGGCGTCGAAGTGGCTCACGGCCGCCACCGTGATGACGTTGGTCGACGACGGCATCCTGTCGCTCGACGACACCGTGGCCCGCTGGCTCCCTTCGTTCACCGGCCCAAGTGGACGGGCGACGATCCGCCAGTTGCTCTCCCACACGTCGGGCATCGCGCAGTCCTCGTGCATCTGGGACAGGTCCACCACACTCGCCGCCTGCACCGATTCGATCGCGAGACAACGCGCCGTCGACGAGCCGGGCACACGGTTCGCCTACGGCAACACCAGTTACTCGGTGGCCGGCCGCATCATCGAGGTGGCCACCGGTCAGTCGTTCGAGGACGCGTTCGCCACGCGCATGGCGCGGCCGGTGGGAATGGTGGCGACGACGTTCACCGACGGCTCTCGCTCCCCGACCCCGGTGCCAGCGGCTTCAGCAGTGTCGACGCTGAACGACTACGGACGGTTCGTGCGCATGCTCTCGGCCGATGGCGTCATCGACGGTCGGCGGGTGCTGCGCCCCTCGTCGGTGCGGGCCATGGAGGACGACGCCGTGGTCGGACTCGACACCAGCGGTGACGGCGCCGTGCGCACCACGGGCATCGGCACCTACGGGCTCGGCGTGTGGCGCGATGTCACCGGCATCGACGACGGCTCGATGGTCAGCAGCGGCAACGGCGCCTACGGCTTCTACCCGTGGGTCGATCGGGCCCGCAACGCCTACGGCGTGCTGTCGGTGTTCGATCAGCGTGGTTCCGAGCGGGCCGTGCCCGACTCACAGCGTCAGGTCCACGCGGTGTGGGCCGCCATCGACGATGCGACCGGGGGCTACCGCGGTCCGCCCGTCACCGTTCACGGACGCTGACCGTCGTCGATCCCCCGTTCGCCCAGCGCGCGGATGGGTCGAAGTCGACCGCGCAGTCCGAATTCCTCGATCGAACGCGACACGATGTGCTCAGCGGCCAAGACGGGGTCGTCGGTGACCAGCAACAGGTCGAGGTCGCCGCGCGAGATGGTGCCCTCGGCCACCATCGCCTCCACCTGATCGAGGAGCCCCTGCCAGTACTGCTCGCCCATCAGCACCAACGGGAAGTCGGCGATCTTGCCGGTCTGGATGAGGGTCAGCGCCTCGAACATCTCGTCACCGGTCCCGAATCCGCCCTTCATCACCACGAAGCCGAACGAGTACTTGACCAGCATCACCTTTCGCACTAAGTAGCGCTCGAACTCCACCTCCAGATCGAGGTACGGATTGGACCTCTGCTCGGCGGGCAGGCGGATGGTGCAGCCGATGCTGGCCGCACCGACATCGCGGCCGCCACGGTTGGCCGCCTCCATGATCCCGGGACCCCCACCGGTCATGATTGAGAATCCCTGCTCGCCCAGTCGGGCCGACACCGTGCGCGCCGTCACATACGACCAGTCGTCCTCGGGCACCCGGGCCGAGCCGAACACGGTCACGCACGGCCCCACGAAGTGGAGTCGACGGAACCCCCGGACCATCTCGGCGGTGGTGCGCACGACCGTGCGCAGTTCGTGACGACGTGATCGCGGTCCGGCGAGGAACCAACGGTCCTCCCCCATCGTCCTCGGGCTCTGTGCTCGTGCCATACCCACCTCCCGGGCGTGGGCATCGTCGCACCGGGAGGGGTCGGGACCGAGGATCCCGGTGGTGTCGACCACCGAGCGCCGGTGCCCCAACGGGGTGACGGGACTCCGGTACCGTGCTCGGATCGCCCGGCCTCCCAACCACCGGGAGTGGGACGGAAACGGAGAGCACCCGCGATGACGCAGTCGACCGACCTTCCCGAGACCGACGAGACGGGTTCGGCACGCGGGTTCCACATCGAGATCTTCGTGATGGCCTTCGCCTCGCTGCTGCTCGAGGTGGCCTACACCCGCATCATCTCGTTCAAGCTGTACTACTACTACACGTACCTCGTGATCGGACTGGCGCTGCTCGGCATCGGGTGCGGTGGCGTCATCGTGGCCGTGTCGGCGCGCATCCGGGCGGCCCGCACCGAGACCATCGTGCGCTGGGGTCTCATCGCCGCGGCGATCTCCACCATCGTCGGGTTCTTCGTCGTGACCCAGGTACCCATCAACACCATCAACATCTGGGACTACGGAACGGCGACCTCGATCAAGAACTTGGTGCTGCTCGTGGTCATCTGCGTCGCATTGTTCGCCTCGTTCGTGGCCATCGGGATCATGATCGCCGTGCTCTTCGGCCGCCGGACCACCGGCATCGGTCGCCTGTACGCCGCCGATCTGGTCGGTGCCGGTCTGGCCTGCGCCATCGTGGTCTTCCTGCTGTTCTGGGTCGGTCCCGAGGTCGTCATCCTGTGGGCGGCCCTGCTGCTGGCCGCCACCTCCCTGCGACTGTCCTTCGTGACCGCGTCCGCGGAGCGACCGGCCGCTCTCGGCGCTGGCCGGATCGTGGCGTCCGTCGTCGGCGTCGTGGCCCTCGTGCTCGTGGCCGTGCCCGGGCTGTTGCCCGACGTGAAGGCCGATTCCACCAAGAACGTCTCCCACGCCACCGCCATCCTCAATCGCGGCACTCCCGACCCCAACGCCCCGGTGCCACCCCGTCTGGCCAGCGAGTGGGGCGGCCTGTTCCGAGTCGACGCCTACGACCTCGGTGACCGCATCGCCCTGCTGCACGACGGGATGCTCGGTTCGGCCATCTATCAATGGAACGGCGACACCTCGAACCTCACCCGCTTCGATACCGATCCCCGGCTGTTCGCCTTCGCGTCGGCCTCGGCGCCGGTGGAGAAGGTGCTCATCATCGGCGCAGCCGGCGGCAACGAGATCCTCGCCTCGCTCCACTTCGGTGCCGGGTCCATCGACGCCATCGAACTCAATCCGGT
>JBJTGD010000230.1:0-8970 GCA_046093735.1 Acidimicrobiia bacterium
CATCAGATCGGGCAGGTGCACTTCATCCGCCCGGCCCGGTCCATGAGTCAGATCGGCGGCTGAGGGCCCTCACGACAATTTCCACCGAATCAGTTGACAATAGGCTCGGACCCGGGCAGAATCCCGACCATGACGGTCAACATTCTCGACCCCGGCCCCGACGATCTGCTGGCCACAGATGACCCGCCCCGGCCGACGCTCCTCATCCTCGGGCTGTCGCTGATCCCGGCGGTGATGGCGGCGGCGACCTCGTCGTCGTTGGCCCCACCGCGCAGCAACGCCCGCAGGTCGAGCTCGCGGGTGGCGAACAGACAGTGGCGCAACATCCCGTCGGCGGTGAGGCGCACCCGGTCGCACGACTCGCAGAAGGCCTCGGTGACACTGGGGATCACACCGAACTCACCGCGCCCGTCGAGGTAGCGGAAACGCGCCGCCGGTTCGGTGCCGCGACCGGGCACCGGCTCGACGGGATGCACGGCGGCGATGGTGTCGACGATCTCGGCCTTGGACAGGACCTGGCTGCGATCCCACTCCCCCTGTGCGTCGAGCGGCATGAACTCGATGAAGCGCACGGTGACGCCGCGCTCGCGACCGAAGTCGGCGAAATCGACGATCTCGTCGTCGTTCACGCCGCGCATGGCCACGCAGTTGATCTTCACGGGGTCGAGACCGGCGGCCAGCGCGGCGTCGATGCCGGCCAGCACGGCATCGAGTTCGTCGCGTCGGGTGATCTCGGCGAAGCGATCGGCGCGCAACGAGTCGAGCGAGATGTTGATGCGACGGAGTCCGGCCGTCACCAGCGCCGGAGCCAGTTCGGTGAGCCGGGTGCCGTTGGTGGTGAGGGCCAGATCGACGTCGAGGTCGGCCAGTTGCCCGACGAGGACCTCCAGTCCGGCGCGGACGGTGGGTTCACCGCCGGTGAGACGGATGCCGTCGAACCCGAAGCGCTCGACGCAGAGGCGCGCCACGCGGCTCAGTTCCTCGTAGGTGAGCAGCTCGTCGCGCGACGTCCACGGAAGTCCCTCGGCCGGCATGCAGTAGGTGCACCGGAAGTTGCAGCGGTCGGTCACCGAGATGCGCAGGTCGCGATGCACGCGGCCGTACCCGTCGACCAGCGGGGCGGCATCGGTGCGACGGGCGTCGGCCATGGCGGCAGGCTACGGGCGCAGCAGGCGCACCCGCACGACGGCGCCGGCCTCGAGAGTGTCGCCGTCGGGCAGTTCGGCCAGCGCATCGGCCGAGGCCATGGCCGCCATGTGGTGCGAGCCCTGGGCTCCGGCCGACCGCACCCGGTACGTGTGCGTGGCGTGGTCCCACGCGCATCGCACGCGGGCGAAGTGCGTCTTGCCGTCGGAGCGCCGGCGCAAGGGCTCGTCGAGGATCCCGTCGACGATCGGCCCGTCGAGATCGGCGGTCGCGTGGCCGCCCATGCGACGCAGGCCGGGCCGGCAGAACAGTTCGAAGCTGACCATCGACGACACCGGATTGCCCGGCAACCCGAACACCGGCACCCGGGTTCCGTCACGGCGAGCGATGGTGCCGAAGGCCAACGGTTTGGCCGGCTTGATGGCCACCTGCATCCACCGCATGTCACCGATGCGATCGAGCACGACTTTGACGAAGTCGAAGTCACCCATGCTGACGCCACCGGTGGTCACCAGCGCATCGGCTCGCTCGGCACCGTCGCGCAGCACTGCGTCGATGGCGGACTCGTCGTCGGCCACCAGTCCGAGATCGACGGTGTCGTACCCGTAGGTGCGCAACAGCGCCAGCAGTCCGAGTCGGTTCGAGTCGCGGATCTGCCCCGGACCGAGCGGACGACCGTCACCCACGAGTTCGTCACCGGTGGACACCACCGCCACACGCGGTCGGGGCACGACGTCGAGTTCGGTCACCCCGACGGTGGCCAGCACCCCGAGATGGGCGGGGCCGAGCGGCGTGCCGGCCGCCACCACCTCGTCGCCGGGCACGATGTCGTCGCCGGCGGGACGGATGTGCTGGCCCGCGGTCGGTGCTGCGGTGATCGTCACCTCGGTGGCGTCGGGCGTGCCGTCGGTGTCCTCCACCATGACCACGGCCTCGGCGCCCGGTGGCACCGGCGCGCCCGTCATGATGCGCACCGCCGTGCCCCGCTCCACCGGGTGATCGAGACCGGACATACCGGCCCGCACGGTGCCGATCACCGGGAGACGCACCGGCACCGACGCCGCATCGGCGACGCGCACGGCGTACCCGTCGACCGCACTGTTGGCGAACGGCGGCACCGCTTCGGTGGCCGCGACCGACGCAGCGGTGACGCAGCCGAGCGCGGCGGCCAACGGTCGGCACTCGGGCGATGACGGCGCGCAGCCGGCGAGGACGTAGGCGCGCGCCTCGTCGAGGGAGATCACGTCAGTCGCTTGGCGACCAGTTCGACGAGGAAGGCCCGGAACTCGGGGCCGAGATCGTCGCGCTCGATCGCCAACTCGACGGTGGCGCGCAGGTAATCGAGCTTGTTGCCGATGTCGTAGCGACCGTGCTCGAAGCGCCAGCCGAACACCGACTCGGTCTCGACCAGACGGGCGATCGCATCGGTGAGCTGGATCTCTCCCCCGACACCGGGCTTCGTCTCGGCCAGGGCGTCGAAGATCGCCGGCGAGAACACGTACCGACCCATCACGGCCAGGTTCGACGGGGCGACGGACGGATCGGGCTTCTCCACGATGCCGAGCACGCGCAGCAGGTTGGGCCCGAGGAACTCGGGATCGATCGACCCGTAGGACGAGATCTCGGACGACTCGACCTCCGAGACGGCGATGACGGCGTCACCGTGCTCGTCGTGCACAGCGATCATGTCGGTCAGCACGGTGGACGACTCGTCCATGATGTCGTCGCCGAGCATCACCACGAACGAACTGTCACCGACGTGTTTGCGGGCGACGGACACGGCATGACCGAGACCGAGGGGCTCGCCCTGACGCACGAAGTGGATCTCGGCCATCTCGGCCAGGCTGCGCACCTCGGCGAGGTCCTCGGACTTGCCCTTCTGGGCCAGGAACGACTCGAGTTCGACATTGCGGTCGAAGTGGTCCTCGAGGGAGCGCTTGCCCCGCCCGGAGATGATGAGGATGTCGTCGATCCCGCTGCGCACGGCCTCCTCCACCACGTACTGGATGGCCGGCTTGTCGACGACCGGCAGCATCTCCTTGGGTTGCGCCTTGGTGGCGGGCAGGAAGCGGGTGCCCAGCCCGGCGGCGGGGATCACGGCTTTGGTCACTCGGGGCACGGGCACTCCAGCGGGCGAGGGACTCCCATCGTAGGGCGACCGCCGGCGCCGGGCCGGTGGCCGGACCGGTGGCCCGACCGGTGGCCCGACCGGTGCCCGGCCCGACAGCGGTACGCTGGCACTCGACCGCCGAGAGTGCCAGTTCCCCCGGAGCGACCATGCCCACCTACGACTACCGCTGCGCCGACTGTGGCCACGAGTTCGAGGCCCAGCAGGCGTTCACCGACGACCCGTTGACCGAGTGCCCCGGTTGCGGGGGCACGGTCAAGAAGCGCTTCAGCGCCGTGGGCATCGCCTTCAAGGGCAGCGGCTTCTACAAGAACGACGCCCGAGGATCGGGCTCGTCGGGTTCGTCGTCTTCGGGTTCGACCGGGGGGTCGTCGACCTCCGAGAGTTCGTCATCGTCGTCGACCTCGACCACCTCGACCACCTCGACGGCGACCAGCTCGACCTCGGCGAGTTCCTCGAGCGACTGACGTCGGCCACCTCTCGCCGGTACATCGCGGGTACATCGCCGGCTCGTCGACCGAGGTTCGGGACCGACGCACCATGTCCCGGGGGTTCCGCGCCTCCTAGCGTCCGACTCTCGCCCCATCGGGCCGTGAACCCCTCGATCGGGAGTCGGTGTGCGAGGACCATCGCTCGAATCGTGGCGACGACGGGTCCGCCGTCGACCGATCCGGTGGGCGGCGGTCGCCGCCGTGGCTGCGATCGCCGGGCTGTCCACGTCGGCGATCGTCGGCGACGCGGGCCGGACACGCGCCCAGTGGGGCGCGTCGACACCGGTGGCCGTAGCCACCCGCGACCTCGCTGCAGGAACGGTCATCGGCATCGACGATGTGACCGTCGCACCCCGACCGCGGACGATGGTCCCCGACGACGCAACGACCGATGCGGTCGGACGCGTCGTGTCCTCACCCATCGCGCCGGGTGAAGTGGTGCTCGAACGTCGACTGGCGGGCAGCACCGGACCGCTGGCGCTGCTCGACCCCGGCGCGGTCGCCTTCGCCGTACCCGTCGACACCGCCACTCCCCCGCTGCGAACCGGAAACCGGGTCGACGTGTTCGCACCGGTCGACAGCAGCTCTCGCACCTCCGTGGGCGCCACCCGGATCGCTCGACGCGCTGTGGTGCTCGCCGTCGACGACCGCCGGGTGCTGCTCGGCGTCGACGGGCCTTCGGCCTCCGTCGTGGCCCGAGCGCTGCTCGACACCGCAGTGGTCCTGGCCGTCGTGGCCTGAGGTGGCGCGCCAGCACCCACGACTAGCGTCCGTTCGTGCTCACCGTTGGGGGGAATCGACTGCGCCGCGTGCTCGGCGGCGCGCTCCTCGCCGCCGGTCTCGTCATCATCGCCGGATGGTCGCTGGCCGCCCCGGTCGGCGCCGCGACCACCACTCCCGATCCGCAGGCGGCGGGTGCCGAGATGAACGTGTGGAAGGCGGTGGTCCTCGGCGCCGTGGAGGGTGTCACCGAGTACCTGCCCATCAGTTCCACCGGCCATCTGGTGGTGACCGAGCGACTGCTCGGCATCGGCGAGGACGACGCCACCAAGGACGCCGCCGACTCGTTCGCCATCGCCATCCAGTTCGGCGCCATCCTCGCCGTGCTGGTGCTCTACCGACAGCGCATCTGGTCGATGGTGCGCGGACTGCTCGGCCTCGATCCGGTGGGTCGGCGACTGCTCGGCGCGCTGCTCGTCGCCTTCCTCCCGGCCGTGGTCATCGGCGTCACACTGGAGAAGCCGATCAAGGACAACCTCCTGTCGGTCGGGCCCATCGTGGCGGCGTGGATCGTGGGTGGACTGGTGCTGCTGTGGGTGGCCCCCCGCCTGCGCCCCGACAGACCCGGGCTGCATCTCACCGGGATCGGATGGCGACAGGCCCTGATCATCGGCATCGCCCAGGTGGCCGCCATGTGGCCCGGCACCAGTCGCAGTCTGGTCACCATCCTCGCCGCCCTCGCCGTGGGCACCACCCTCGCCGCCGCCGTCGAGTTCTCCTTCCTGCTCGGCCTGCTCACGCTCGGCGCCGCCACCGTGTACGAGAGCGCCACCAACGGTTCGGTGGTGATCGACGCCTACGGCTGGGTCAGCCCCGTCGTCGGGCTGGTGGTGGCCTTCGTGGCCGCTGTGGCTGCCGTGCGCTGGATGGTCACCTGGCTGCAGACGCGCAGTCTCGCCATCTTCGGCTGGGAGCGGATCGTGGTCGGTGCCGCCACGATCGCCCTCGTCGTCGGCGGAGCGCTCTGATCAGCGACCGCTGAGCGCGAGGTCGGCGATGACGATGGTCGGACAGCCGGTGCCGCCCGGTCGCCATTCGATGTCGTCACCCACGGCGATGATGTCGAGCAGCATCCGTTGCAGCGTCGAGGCGATGGTGACCTCGCGCACCGGTTCGGCCAGCACGCCGTTGCGGATCATCAGGCCCTCGATGCCGATCGACACGTCACCGCTCACGAGGTTCACGCCCGAGTGCAGGCCGGTCATCGACTGCACGTACACGCCGAGATCGACGCCGGCCACGAGGTCGTCGAACGAACCGACACCCGGGGTGACGGCCAGTGCTTGTGTGCCCACGCTCGGCGTCGACGACAGTCCGCGCACCGCCGAACCCGTGCTGGGCCGACCCACCCGTCGGCCGGTGGCGCTGTCGTAGAGGAATCCCTGCAGCACACCGTCGACCACCAGCGCATTGCGTCGACAGGCCAGACCCTCGCCGTCGAAGGCATCGGCCCCGAACGATCGGTGATCGGTGGGATCGTCCACCAAGGTCAGCGACGCCGCGGCGATCTGCTCACCCACGCGGTCGGCGAACGGTGAACGACCGGTGACGACGCGGTCACCGGTGAGCGTGCTGCCCAACATCGACACGATGGTGGCGGCCACCCGGGGCTCGGCCACGAAGGCCACGCGTTGCGAGGGCACCGCGGTGGCGCCGAACAGACGGGTGGCGCGCACGACGGCGTCGGTCGCCGCTTCATCGAGGTCGAGCTCATCGGGCGCGAACCCGACGGTGCTGCCGGCGCCGGTGTAGGTCTCGTCGCCGTCAGCGGCGAGGGCCAGCACCCCCATCGAACACGATGCGCCCCGCCCGATGCCGGCGATCCCGGTACTGGACACCACGGCGAAGCGACCGACCGAATCACCGAAGGACGCCGATCGCACCCCGGTGATGCGCGGGTCACCGGCCCGCACCATGCGTTCGAGTTCGAGGGCTAACTCGACTTTGCGATCGGCCGGCAGCGCGGCCACGGCCGGATCGAACCGCTCGTGGGGGACGGCGGCGACGCCGTCGGGTTCGGCCAGTCCGACCCACTCCTCGGGCTCGGCGAAGCGGGCGTTGTCGCGGGCCTCGGCCAGGGTCTCGAGCAGCGCGTCGGGCTCGAGGGTGCCGGCCCATGCGAATCCCTGTCGGTGATCGCGCACCACCCGCACGCCGATGCCACGACCGCTGGCGGAGGTGAAGGCCTCGACCTCACCGCCATGCACGCGCACGGTGGTGTACGACGACGATGCCACGAAGGCCTCGAGTTGTTCGCCCGACTCCGCCCGGGCCACCAGCCCGGTGGCCAGGTCGAGCAGTTCGGCCGTCTCGGCGTCGGGCGGTTCGGGTGCGTCGGGCGTCACCGGCCCGACACCGTGACATCGGCGACGGCCAACGACACGCCGGTGGCATTCATGGGCAGGTACGTGTGGTCGCCACCGACGGCCACCACGTCGCGCAACATGCGTTGCAGCGTCGAGGCGATGGTGAACTCGCGCACCGGTTCGGCCAGCGCGCCATTGCGGATGCGCAGACATTCGGCCCCGGTCGAGAAGTCACCGCTCACCGGATTGACCCCCGAGTGCAGACCGGTGACATCCTGCACGAGCACGCCATCGTCGACTGCGGCGATCATGGCGGCGGGATCGGAGGTGCCGCCCACCAGTGACAGGGCCAGACATCCGACCGACGGGGTGGAACGGAATCCGCGCACGGCGTTGCCGGTGCTCGCAGTTCCGGCCCGACGCGCGCTTTGGGCGTTGTGCACGAACCCGCGCAGCACGCCATCGACGATCAACTCGTTGCGTCGGGCAGCCAGACCCTCACCGTCGACGTCGGTGGCGGTGAAGGCCCGGGCATCGGTCGGATCGTCGACGAGGGTGAGCAGCGCCGAGGCCACGTGCTCCCCCACGCGATCGGCGAGGAACGAGCGTCCCTTCTGCACCGAGTCACCGTCGAGGGTGTGACCGAGCACGGCGAGCAACTGGGCGGTGACCCACGGGTCGAGCACCACGGTGAAGCGACCGCTGGCCGGTTGGGTCGCCCCCAACATGCGGGTGGCGCGATCGGCGGCGTCGCGCGCGGCGGTCGACGGATCGAGTTCCGAGGGTTCACGACCGACGGAGAACCCGAACCCGGTCTGCGTGTCATCGCCCTCGGCGGCCATGACATAGGTGGCCAGCCAACAACTCGTCTCGCGACCGGCGCTGCGCACGCCGGTGGTGGTAGCGATGGCGGCCTCCGACAGCGAGTCGGCGTACTCGGCGGACTCCAGGCCGGTGATGCGCCCGTCGGCGGCGAACACCGCCCGTTCCAGTTCGAGGGCCAGGGCCACCTTGTCGTCGGGCGCGAACGTCACGCACGCGTCGCGATGGAGATCCAGCACCGGTGGAGCCACCCCGTCGGGCTCGGCCAGTCCGGCGAACTCGTCGAAGGTGGCGAAGGCCACGTTGTCGCGGGCCTCGGCCAGCGTCTGAGCGATGGCGTCGGCGTCGAGACTCCCGACGTAGGCGAATCCCTGACGACCGTCGCGCACCACGCGCACGCCGACTCCTTGGGACTGCGCAGAGGACAGTGACTCGACGTCACCGGAGTGCACGCGGATCTCGGTCTCGGTACCCCGCACGACGACCGCCTCGACCTGTTCGCCGGGCGCGGCCATGGCCACGACACGATCGGCGATGGCCAGTAGATCGTCGGTCATGCGGCGGTGCCGCCGATCGTCAACGACGACACCCGCAACGTGGGCACACCGTCGCCCACGGGCACTCCCTGACCGTCCTTGCCACAGGTGCCGGGCGGACCCATGGCGAAGTCGTCTCCCAATGCGTCGATGCGCTGCAGGACCTCGGGCCCGTTGCCGATGAGGTTCCCCTCGCGCAGCGGTTCGGTGATGCGGCCGTCCTCGATCATGTAGGCCTCGGTCATGCCGAACACGAAGTCACCCGTGGCGGTGTTCACCTGACCGCCGCCGAGGTGCTTGACGTACACGCCCTTCGGTGTCGACGAGATGATCGAGTCGGGATCGTCGGTGCCGGCCAACAGATAGGTGTTGGTCATGCGGACCATGGGCAGGTGCTGGTAGCTCTGACGGCGACCGTTGCCCGATGGCGCCCGACCCTCCTTGCGGGCCCGAAGCCTGTCCCACATGTAGTCGGTGAGGATCCCGTCCTCGATGAGCACGTTGCGCTGGGCGGGATTGCCCTCGTCGTCGATGTCGATGTGACCCCATTCGCGCGCCATGGTGCCGTCGTCGACCACCGTCACCCCGGGCGAGGCCACGCGCTGTCCGACTCGGTCACGGAACACCGAGGCGCCCTTGGCCACCAGATCGGCCTCCAGCCCGTGACCACAGGCCTCGTGGAACAGCACACCACCGCCACCGCTGCCGATGACCACCGGCATCTGACCGCTCGGCGCCGGACGGGCCGCCAACTTGGTGAT
>JBJTGD010000231.1:0-2627 GCA_046093735.1 Acidimicrobiia bacterium
CACGGGGTTGCGGCCGGTCGGGTCGATGTTGTCGACGACGAGTCGATCGGCGGGAGCCGAGAGCGCCGCCGACTCCGGGAACAGCGAGGCGGTGTGACCGTCGGGTCCCAGTCCGAGGTGGACCAGGTCGAGGGGCGGGACTCGCCGCAAGGCGTCGTCGTAGTCCGACGCGCCCGCCGGTCCGCACCTCATGGGATGTTCCGCTCCCACCACGACCCGATCGAGCAATGCCTCATGGGCCAGCCGATGGTTGGAGTCCGGATCGTCGAGCGGCACGCATCGCTCGTCACCCCACCACACGTCCATTGTGTTCCAGTCGATGTCACCAGTGCGCGCCGCCAGTGATTCGTAGCAGGAACGAGCCGTTGCACCGCCGGACAGAGCGAGGGAGAACGGGGAAGAGACACGTGCGCGCCAGCGATCGACGACGAGCGCAGCGAACGCTTCGGGGACGTCCTCGACGACGACGAGCTCGCCCTTCATGAGGTGCACACCGACCGGAGCAAATTCAGAGTGCCGAGGCCTTGGCCCGCAGCGCGGCGAGGAGGTCCTCGAACGATTTCGAGAACGACGCCACTCCTTCGTCCTCGAGCAGTGCGGTCACGTCCTCGAGTGAGCAGCCGACGGCGCCGAAGGCGTCGAGCAGGGCCTTGGCACCGGGGAGATCGGCATCGAGCGTGCGAGCGACGGTGCCGTGATCCTCGAAGTCGGCGAGGGTGGCGTCCGGGATCGTGTTGACCGAGTCGGGGCCGATCAGGTCATCGACGTAGAGGGTGTCGGGGTAGTCGGGATTCTTGGTCGACGTCGACGCCCACAAGGGCCGCTGCACCTTGGCGCCCCTCGCCGCCAGCGCCTCCCAGCGCGGACCACGGAACGTCTCGAGGAAGGCCTCATAGGCGACACGGGCATTGGCCACCGCCACCTTTCCTCGCAGGGCGAGGGCCTCGGGGCTGCCGATGGCGGCGAGTCGCTTGTCGGCCTCGGAGTCGACCCGACTGACGAAGAACGAGGCCACCGAGCGGATCGAGGAGAGGTCGCCCTCGGCGCGCTCAAGGCCGCGCAGGTAGGCCTCCATCACCTCGCGGTAGCGCGCCACCGAGAACAGCAGCGTGACGTTGACACTGACCCCGCCGGCGATGGAGTCCTCGATGGCCGGGAGGCCCTCCACGGTGCCGGGGATCTTGATGAACAGATTGGGGGCGTCGATGCGGTCATGGAGCGCGCGGGCGGCGACGGCCGTTCCGGCGGTGTCACGCGCCAACAGGGGAGAGACCTCGATCGAGACGTACCCGTCGATGCCGTCCGACTCGGTGTGCACCGGTCGCAGGATCTCGAGGGTGTCGACGATGTCGGTGATCACCAGTTCCCAGTACGCATCCTCCACCGACATCCCCGAACCGAGGAGAGAGGCGAACTGCTCGTCGTAGGTGTCACTGCCCTCGATCGCCTTCTGGAAGATCGTCGGGTTGGACGTCACGCCGCGAACGCCGCGATCGACCCAACGTTGCATCTCCCCGTCGCGGATCCAGTCGCGGCGGACGTTGTCCAGCCACGGGCTCTGCCCGCCGATGGTGAAGAGATCATGGAGTCGGGTCATGGGAGTCTCCGGTCAGTGTTTCGTTCAGCCGAGGAGGAGCCGCGCCTGATCGACGACGTTGTCGACGGTGAAGCCGAACTCCGCCATCAGGACGCCGCCGGGAGCGCTCGCTCCGAAATGGTCGAGGCCGATCCACGAGTCGGCCCATCGTGACCACCCGAAGGTCGAACCGGCCTCCACCGACAGCCGGGGCGCGGCCTCGCCGAGCACCTGGGACTGGTAGGACTCGTCCTGTTCGGCGAACAGATCCCAGCCCGGCATGGAGACGACGCGGGCCGCGACTCCCTCGGCTGCGAGTACCGCCGCGGCCTCGACGCACAGGTGCACCTCCGAGCCCGTGCCGATGAGCACGATCGACGGCACACCGTCGGGTTCGACGAGCACATAGGCGCCACGCTCGAGTCCGTGGTGCCCGGCGGTTCCGTCGAGCACGGGTACGGCCTGACGCGACAGGACGAGGGCCGTCGGACCACGATGGATGACGGCGTTTCGCCACGCCGCGGCGGTCTCGTTGGCGTCGGCCGGGCGGATGACACGCAATCCGGGCATGGCGCGCAACGAGGCCAGATGCTCGACGGGCTGGTGCGTTGGTCCGTCCTCGCCGACACCGATCGAGTCATGGGTCCACGAGTAGATGACATGGAGATCGGAGAGCGCGGCCAATCGGACCGCCGGACGCATGTAGTCGGAGAACACGAAGAAGGTTCCCCCGAAGGGCATGACCCCGCCGTGGGCAGCCAGTCCGTTCATGACCGAACCCATGGCGTGCTCCCGCACGCCGTAGTGGATCTGTCGTCCTTCGGGATGCAGGGGCGAGTACGTCTCGGTCCCCGAGAGCTGGACCCCGCAGTTGCCGGGGAGGGCGGCGCCGCCGCCGAACAGCCCGGGCACCCTCGGTGCCAACGCGTCGAGCACGGTCTTGCCGGCGGCTCGCGTGGCGATCGCATCACCCACGGTGAACGACGGCAGTTCGTCGTCCCAGCCGGGCAGACCGGTATCGGCCAGGGCGGCATCGAGCGCAGGGCGATCT
>JBJTGD010000232.1:0-16268 GCA_046093735.1 Acidimicrobiia bacterium
GATCCCGGCCCGGCCGAGCCCGCGCACGTGCGCGCGCGAACCGGCGACGTCATCAGCGGCAAGCCGGACGGCGAAGGGCAGGCTGACGGTGAAGTCCAGCCGTTCCTCGGCCGGACCTCCGGCGAACCGACCGTGCCACAGCGTGCTCATGTCAGCTCCCGGCGCTGGGCGCGGTGGACTGCCGCGCCGCCCATGTCTGGATGCCGAGACCCCACAGCTTCACGAAGCCCTCGGAATCGGCGTGTTGGAACGTGTCGGCCGCGTCGTAGGTGGCCAGTCCGTAGTCGTAGAGGCTCCATGGACTGCGCCGACCGACGACGAAGCACCGACCCGGCTCCAGTCGCAACCGAACCTCACCGGTCACGAACTGCTGGGTCGACTCGACGAAGGCGTCGAGGGCGTTCTTGAGCGGCGAATACCACATGCCGTCGTAGACGAGGTCGGCGTACCGACCCTCGAGACGCTGCTTCTCGTGCATGACGTCGCGCTCGAGGCACAGGGCCTCGAGATCCTGATGGGCCATGATCAGCGCCAGCGCACCCGGCGCCTCGTAGGTCTCGCGCGACTTGATGCCGACACGCCGGTTCTCGACCATGTCGAGCCGTCCCCAGCCATAGGCGCCGACGATGTCGTTCATGGCGACGATGAGCGCGGCGAGCGGCATGGTGACGCCGTCGACCGACACGGGCACACCCCGCTCGAACCCGATGACGACCTCGCGGGCCTCCGAGGCGCGCACCGTCGTCATCGACCACACACCCTCGGGCGGACGCGCCCACGGGTCCTCCATCTCTCCGCACTCGATGGCCCGGCCGTAGAGGTTGTCGTCGATCGAGTACAGCTTCTCCTTGGTGGCCAGCACGGGAATGCCGTGCTCCTCGGCGTAGTCGATCGACATCTCCCGGGTCATGCCCCAGTTGCGCACCGGCGCCAGCACCTCGAGTTCAGGGGCCAGCGCCCGCGTGGCCACCTCGAAGCGCACCTGGTCGTTGCCCTTGCCCGTGCAGCCGTGGGCCACGGCATCGGCGCCGTGGGCGCGCGCCGCGGCGACGAGGTGTCGCACGATGATGGGCCGCGACAGCGCCGACACCAGCGGGTACTTGCCCTCGTAGAGCGCGTTGGCCTTCATCGACGGTGCCAGGAAGTCGTCGGCGAACTCGTCGCGACAATCGACCACGATCGCCTCGATGGCGCCGGCGGCGAAGGCCTTGGCCTGCAGACCCTCCCAGTCGCCCTCCTGACCCACGTTGCAGGCGACGGTGATGACCTCGACGCCCCAGTTCTCGATCATCCACCGCACGGCCACGGAGGTGTCGAGTCCTCCGCTGTAGGCCAGCACCACTCTCTTCGCCATGTCGTTCTCCTTGTTCTCCGTGCGATCTCTGTCAGTTCTCAGCCGTGCAGTCCGGCCAGTTCGGCCAGTCGGTCGGCCACGTCGCGACCGCCGGTGGCCGCATCGACGACGATGAGGATGGTGTCGTCACCGGCGACGGTGCCGAGGATCCCGTCGACACCGGCCCGATCGAGCGCCGAGGCCACCACGTGCGCCGAACCCGGCGGGGTGCGCACCACCACCATGTTGTCGGAATGGGCGACCTCGACCACCCAGTCGCCGAACACTCGGCGCAGGTGATCCTCGGGGGCGCGACGTTCGGTGGGCAGGGCCGGGATGGCGTAGGCCGACTCCCCTCCCGGCAGTCGCACCTTGATGGCGCCGAGGTCCTCGAGATCGCGCGACACGGTGGCCTGCGTGGCCGCCACGCCCTCGGCGGCCAGCAGTTCCACCAGAGCCTGCTGATTGGGCACCGACGTCGACTCGATGATCCGGGCCACGAGGTGCTGGCGCTGCGTCTTGCCCAGTCGTCCGTTGTCACTCATCGCTGCTCCACCAACCACACCAGCGCGCCGCGCGCCGCGTGCATCCGGTTCTCGGCCTGTGGCCACACCCGACTGCGCGGACCGTCGATGACGGCACCGGCCACTTCCTCCCCACGGTGGGCGGGCAGGCAGTGCAGGAAGATCCCCTCCGGGGCCAGCCGGGCCACGAGCGCGTCGTCGACGGTGAACCCGTCGAAGGCCCGGCGCCGTGTCTCGGCCTCGTCCTCGTGGCCCATCGAGGCCCACACATCGGTGTAGACGACATCGGCGTCGGCCACCGCCTCGGCCGGATCATGGGTGACGACCACCTCGGTCCCGGCGGCGACGATGCGGGCCAAATCGGCGTCCGACAGTCCGTAACCCGGCGGTGTGGCCAGCCGGAACCGCATCCCGCACATGCCGGAGGCGATACCGAGCGAACGGGCCACGTTGTTCCCGTCGCCGACGAAGGCGATGGTGCGCCCGGACAACTCGTCGACGCCGCCGAACTCGTCGGCCACGGTGAGCACATCGGCCAGGGCCTGCAGCGGATGGGCGTCGTCGGAGAGCATGTTGACCACCGGCACCGTGCTGCATGCGGCCATCCGTTCGATCTTCGTGTGTTCGAACACCCGGGCACCGATCATGGCGTGGTAGGCGGCGAGAGTGCGCGTCACGTCCTCGACCGACTCGCGCACATCGAGTCCGACCTCGTCGGGCCGGATCGTCAGAGGATGGCCACCGAGCTGCACCACCGCCATCTCCATGGAATTGCGCGTCCGGGCCGAGGGCTTCTCGAACAGCAGGGCCATGCCCTGACCGGCCAGCACGGCCGGCGCCGGCGCGCGCGACAACTCGAGGATGGCGCGCAGTTCCGATGGCGAGAGGTCGTCGACCTCGAGCAGGTGTCTCATGCCCCGGCCTCCGACGAGCGGGCGGCCAGCACGGCGGTGAGGATCGCGACCGCTTGTTCGATCTCGTCGTCGGAGACGATCAGGGGCGGCGCGAACCGGAGCGTGTCGGGTGTGACGGCATTGACGATGAGTCCGGCGGCGAGCGCGTCGGCGGCGATGACCTTCGAATCGATCCCGGGTTCGAGTTGCGCGCCGAGCAGCAGTCCGAGACCGCGCACGCTGGCCACTCCGGGCACCTGCTCGAGGAGGTGCCGCAGGCGCGAGCCCGCCCGCTCGGCCATCTGCGGCGCGTTGTCGCGTTCCATGATGGCCAGCACCGCCCGGGCCGCCGAGGCCGCCAGGGGCTGCCCGCCGTAGGTCGTGCCGTGGTCACCGGGCGAGAACGCAGCCGCCACCTCACGCCGGGCCCAGCAGGCACCGATGGGCATGCCGTTGCCGAGGGCCTTGGCCAGGGTGACCACGTCGGGCTCGATGCCGAAGTGCTGGTACCCGAACCATTCACCGGTGCGACCGAGTCCGGTCTGGACCTCGTCGATCATGAACAGCACGCCGTGCTCGTCGCACACCCGCCGCACGCCCTCCATGTAGGCGGCGGTGGCCGGATTGACACCGCCCTCCCCCTGCAACGGCTCGAGCAGCACGGCGGCCACCGTGTCGTCGATGGCGGCGGTGAGCGCGTCGAGATCGTTCCAGGCGACGTGCCGGAACCCTTCGGGCAGCGGGCCGAAACCCTCCCACTTGGCCGGTTGTCCGGTGGCGTGCAGCGCGCCGAGCGTGCGCCCATGGAACGAACCGTGGGCGCTCACCACCGCATAGCGGTCGCCACCGCCGAGGGTGCGACCCCACTTGCGGGCCAACTTGATGGCGGCCTCGTTGGCCTCGGCGCCCGAATTGGTGAAAAAGATCTGTCCTCCACCACCGAGCAACCGATCGAGCGTGAGTGCCACCTCGGTGCCGGGCACCGTGCCGTAGAGATTCGACACGTGCACCAGGGTGCGCGCCTGGGCCGCGATGGCGTCGGCGATCTCCGGGTTGGCATGACCGAGGGACACCACGGCGATACCGGCGAGGAAGTCGAGGTACTCGCGACCGTCCTCGTCCCACAGTCGCACACCCTCACCGCGCACCATCCGCACGGCCGGCGCGCCAGAGGTGGGCATGAACGGGCAGTGATCGAGCCCAGCGGGCGCGCCCATGGCGTCGGAATGCGTGCTCATCGGCCACCGTCCTGGGTGATCATCGTGCCCACACCGGCGGTGGTCAGCAGTTCGAGCAGCACCACATGGGGCACCCGTCCGTCGAGCATGTGCACGGCGGGCACGCCGGCGTCGATGGCCTCGAGACAGGCCCGGACCTTGGGGATCATCCCGCCCGACAACACACCGCTGGCCTCGAGCTCGGCGATGTGCGACGGGGTGGTCGAACCGATGAGGCTCGACGGATCGTCGACGTCGCGCAGGATCCCGGGCACGTCGGTGAGGTAGATCACCTTCTCGGCCCCGAGGGCACCGGCCAGCGCGCCGGCCACGGTGTCGGCATTGATGTTGTAGGACTGACCGTGCACGTCGGCGCCGATCGTGGACACCACGGGCACGAGGTGCTCGGCCAGCAGCGATTCGACCAGTGCGGGATTGACATCGGCCACGTCACCGACGAATCCGAGTTCGGGATCGCGCAGGTTAGCGGTGATCAGTCCGCCGTCCTCGCCCGAAAGGCCGACGGCAATGGGACCGTGCACGTTGATGGAGGCCACGATGTCGCGATTGACCTTGCCGACCAGCACCATGCGCGCGACATCGAGAGTCTCGGCATCGGTGACGCGCAGACCGTCACGGAACTCCGACTCCTTGCCCAACCGACCGAGCAGGTCACCGATCTGCGGTCCGCCGCCGTGCACGACGACGACACGGATACCGACCGAGTGCAGCAACACGATGTCGGCGGCGAACGACTGGGCCAGGGCGGCATCGGTCATGGCGTTGCCGCCGTACTTCACCACGATGGTGCGCCCGGCGAAGGCCCGGATATAGGGCAGCGCGTCGATGAGGACCTCGGCGGTGGCCACCGCCTTCGGATCGTGGACCAGTGGCGCCGCCGCGCCGGGCTTGGCGGAGGAGGTCATGACGTCCCCATGTTCTCGTCGATGTAGGCGTGGGTGAGGTCGTTGGTGAGGATGGTGGCCGTGCCGTCACCGAGGCCGAGGTCGGCCACGACGTCGAGATGACGACCCTGCATGTGCGCAGCCACGGCCGCTTCGTCGTGGTCGGCGTCGACCGCACCCCGACACACGACGATGCCGCCGTAGGAGACCGTGAGCAGCGACGGATCGAAGGCGATGCCACAGGATCCGAGGTCGGAGGCGATCCGCCCCCAGTAGGGATCGCAGCCGTACCAGGAGCACTTCACGAGGTTGGACCGCGACACGTACCGTGCACCGTGCCGGGCATCTTCGGTGGTGGCCGCGCCGGTGACCGTCATGCGCACCACCTTGGTGGCACCCTCGGCATCGGCACACATCTGAGCGGCGAGACTGGCGCAGGCCTCGCTCACGGCCAACACCAACGCGTCATCATCGACGGGTCCCGCCCGACCACTGGCCAGCAACAGCACCGTGTCGTTGGTCGAGGTGCACCCGTCGACGTCGAGGGCGTTGAACGAGTCGGCCACACCGGCGACCAGCGCCGCCTTCAGTTGCGCACTGGTCGCAGCCGCATCGGTGGTGAGCACGGCCAGCATCGTGGCCATGTTCGGCGAGAGCATCGCCGCACCCTTGGCCATCCCGCCGACGGTGAACCCACCGCCGTCGACGACGACCTGCTTGGGCACGGTGTCGGTGGTCATGATGGCGGTGGCGGCGTCGAGGCCCGCGTCGGCCGAACGCGCCGCCACCAGCGCAGGAATGCCGGCGGTGATGACGTCGATCGGCATGGGGATCCCGTTGAGTCCCGTGGAGCACACCAACACTTGCGCAGCGTCGACTCCGAGTTCGGCGGCCACGGCCGCGCACATGGCTTCGGCGTCGGCCAGTCCCTGGTCACCGGTGGCGGCATTGGCGTTGCCGCTGTTGAGCACCACGGCCACCGCCCGGCCGTCGGTGGCCTCGAGATGGACGCGAGTGGTGATGACCGGGGCGGCAGTCATGAGGTTGCGGGTGAACACCCCGGCCGCAGCCACGGGTGCGCCGTCGTCGGTGGCCACCAGTGACAGGTCGGGACGTCCCGAGACCTTGATGCCGGCGGCCACTCCGGCGGCGACGAAGCCGGCGGCGGCGGTCACGCTCATGGGTACACCCCGATGGTGGAGAGTCCGGTGGTCTCGGGCCGACCGGTGAGGATGTTCGCGCACTGCACGGCTTGGCCCGATGCGCCCTTGGTCAGGTTGTCGATGGCGCCGATGGCGAGGATGTGCCCCGTGCGCGCGTCGGCCCGTACGGTGACGTGCGCAGTGTTCGAACCGAGACAGGCCTTGGTCGAAGGCGAGCCGTCGGTGACGACCACGAACGGTTCGGACGCGTAGTGCTCCCGGTAGAGCGCCAACAGCTCCGCAGTGGAATGCGCGGCGCCCGACGCGGTCGGCCGCAGGTAGCAGGTGGTGAGCATCCCCCGGCTCATGGGCGCCAGATGCGGCGTGAACAGCACCCTCGCCGCACCGCCGCCCGCCAGTCGGGCCACCGACTGTTCGATCTCGGGCGTGTGCCGATGATCGAGCAGGCCGTAGGCGGTGTAGTCCTCGTCAACGGTGCAGAACGTGGTGTTGGGTTTGGGCGGACGGCCGGCACCGGACACCCCGCTGGCCGCGTCGACCACGATCGAGTCGGTGTCGACGAGTCCACTGGCCACCAACGGGGCGATGGCCAATGCCGTGCACGTCGGATAGCAACCCGGTACGGCCACGGCCGACGACTCGGAGATGTCGGACCGGAACAGTTCGGGCAGTCCGTAGGCGAATCGTCCGAGCAGTTCGGGGCAGGGATGGTCGTCGCCATACCAGACCGGATAGAGCGACGGATCGGTCAGCCGGAAGTCAGCGGCCAGATCCACCACCCACTGCACCCGCTCGACGAGGGTGGGCATGAGGGCGGCCGAGGCTCCGTGGGGCAACCCGCAGAACACGAGGTCCACGCCGTCGAGCAGTGACGGGTCGAAGGCCACGAAGTCGAGGTCGGGCCAGGCGGCGGCCAGGCTCGGGTACAGGTCGGCCACGACCGTCCCGGCCTGGGAATCGCCGGTGGCGAAGGCCAACTCGAGGTCGGGATGGCCGGCCACGAGACGCAGGAGTTCCGCCCCGGTGTAGCCCGAGGCGCCGATGATGCCGACGGTGGTCACCCGACGACCCTAGAGCAGTCATGCAGGCAGATGCAAGACTATTCACGAATGCCCGATGGGGCGTCCGCCCCTCGGGTTCAGCCCCGCAGCACCCCGCCCCGTGCCCCGACGGCGTCGACCACGGCCCGCTGCACCGCCGTGATGTCGCCGTCGTCGAGCGTCCGGTCGGTGGCCTGCAGCCGCAGGCGGAAGGCCAGACTGCGCCGACCGGCCGCCACCGGTTCGCCACGGAACACGTCGAAGAGGTCCAGTCGGACGAGCAGTTCACCAGCAGCCGCCTCGATGGCCCGGGTCACCTCGGCGGCAGCCACGGTGTCGTCGATCTCGAAGGCGAGATCGAGGTCGCTGGACGGGAACCGACTGATGCGGCGGTAGGCGTGGTCACCGTGGGGCACCGCCAGCGCCGCATCGAGATCGAGGTGCAGCCACGCCACCCGCTCGCGCAACCCCATGGCGGCGCGCACGGCGGAATCGATCTCGCCGATCTCCCCCACCACCGTGCCGGCGACGCGCAGCACACCGCTGCGTCCCGGGTGCAGGCCGACGGGCACGATCGACTGATCGATCGCCGGTTCGGGCAGCGCCAACGTCGAGGCCAACGTCCACCACACCGGAGCCGCGGCCGTGGCGTCACGTCCGGCCAGCACGACGGCCAGGTGCTCGCGCTCGTCGGGCAGCACCGAGCCGTCGACCGGAGGACCGAACACCCGCCCGATCTCGAACAGCGCCACCGCGTCGGAGCGATGGGACTCGTTGTAGATGACCGTGCGCAACAGTCCCGGCCGCAACGACGTGCGCAGCACACTCTCCTCGGCGGCCAACGGATTGGCGAGGGTGACGGCCTCGCCGGGGAGACCGCAACGGTCGAGATCACCGGGAGCGAGGAAGGGCAGCGGCATGGCCTCGTGGAGACCCATGCCCACCAACGCGGCGCGCAGCACCCGACGATCGCGCTGACGCTGGGTGAGCGCGCCGGTCTGCGACGAAGCCGGCAGCCGCCCGATGATGTTGGAGTACCCGTGGTGTCGGGCGATCTCCTCGATCACGTCGGTCTCGGTGGTGGTGTCGGGCCGGAACGTCGGCACCGTGACCGACCACGCGTCGTCACCGTCGGGCACACACACGAACCCGATCGGGCCCAGCAGTGCGGCGATGCGATCGGCGCCGAGATCGGTGCCGAGTAGGGCGTTGACACGCGCCGTGCGCACCCGCACCGGCGCCGTCTGCGGGAGGTCACCATCGACGGTGACGCCGCGACGCACCAGACGGGCACCACTCGGTGCGAGCAGTTCGGCCAACCGCCGAGCAGCCCGATCCAGACCCTCGGGATCCACACCGCGTTCGAACCGGGCCGAGGCCTCGGAACGGAGACCCATGAACTTCGACGAACGGGCCACGGCCAATGGCTGCCACCACGCGCATTCGAGCAGCACGGTGGTGGTGCGCTCCGAGATCTCGGTCGACGCCCCGCCCATGACCCCGGCGATGCCGATCGGGGTGTCGGTCCGGTCGGCGATGACGCCGTCTCGCCCTGGGGTGAGCGTGCGGTCCACTCCGTCGAGCGTGGTGATCGACTCGCCGGCCCGGGCCCATCGCACGCGCAGGGCGACATCGGGAACGGTGGCGAGGTCGTAGGTGTGGTTGGGCTGACCCAACTCGAGCATCACGTAGTTGGAGGCGTCGACGACGTTGTTGATCGAACGCAGACCCACAGCCCGGAGACGGTCGGCGATCCACGTCGGTGACGGTCCGACCTGCACACCGGTGAGCACGCGCACATGGAACCGTCCGCACAGATCCGGATCGACGATCTCCACGGAGGGCGTGGGCACGTCGGCGTCGATCTCGGTGACCACCGGTTCGGGGATGGCGAACGGAAGCCCGAGGCGCGCGGCGAGATCCCGGGCCACACCGGCCACCGACATGGCGTCGGGACGGTTGGGGGTGACGTCGAGGTCGAACACCACATCGGAGGCGATCCCCAGCGCATCGGTGATGGGCACACCGGGCGCAGCGGCACCGTCGAGCAGGAGGATCCCCTCGTGGTCGTCGCCGAGACCCAGTTCCCGGCCCGAGCACAACATCCCGTTCGACCACTCGCCGCGCATCTTGCGGCGGGCGATCTCCATGCCGCCGGGCATCACCGTGCCGAGGGTGGCGAGAGGAACGAGATCCCCCACCGACATGTTGAACGCACCACAGCAGATCTGCAGTGCCTCGCCGTCCCCCCGATCGACGTCCACCAGTTGGATGCGATCGGCATCGGGGTGTGGACGCAGGGCGAGGACGCGGGCCACGACGATGCCGTCGAGTCCCTCACCGATCCGTTCGATCGATTCGACGGCCATGCCGAGGTCGCTCATGACCTCGCCGAGGGCCACCGGATCGTCGGTGGGGAACGGCGCGAATTCGCGCAGCCAGGCCAGCGTCACCTTCATGACGGGAACTGCTCCAGAAAACGGACGTCACCGGTGTAGAGCTCACGGATGTCGTCGACGCCGTGGCGCATGAGCGCCAGTCGATCGAGACCGAAGCCGAAGGCGAAGCCCGACCACTCCTCGGGGTCGAGACCCACGTTGCGCAGGACGGTGGGGTGCACCATTCCGCAGCCGCCCAGTTCCAACCACCCGGTGTGCTGACACGTGCGACACCCCGCCCCCTCGCAGAACACGCAGTTGATGTCGTACTCGGCCGAGGGTTCGGTGAACGGGAAGTACGACGGACGCAACCGGGAGTGGATCGATCCGCCGAAGTAGGCGCTGGTGAACGCCTCGAGGGTGCCGGCCAGATCGGCAAAGGAGATCCCGCGGTCGACCACGAGACCCTCGATCTGATGGAACACCGGCATGTGCGAGGCGTCGGCGGTGTCGCGTCGGTACACACGACCGGGCATCACCGCGTAGATGGGCGGGGTCTGATCGGTCATCACCCGGATCTGCACCGGTGAGGTGTGGGTGCGCAACAGCACCGTCTCGGGTTCACCGAGGTCGACGTACAGCGTGTCCCACATGCCGCGGGCCGGATGCCCCGACGGGATGTTGAGCGCCTCGAAGTTGTACCAGTCGGTCTCCACCTCGGGGCCCTCGGCCACCACGAACCCCATCCCGACGAACACGTCGACGAGTCGGTCCCAGGTCTGGGTCACGAGATGGACCGTGCCCCGGGACGCCGTGGTCGGCGCCTCACCGAGGTCCAGTCGCTCACGAGCGACGACATCGGCGGCCGACGCTCGCTCGAGGTCGTCACGCCGGCCGGCGATCGCCGTCTCCACTGACTCGATGGCCGCGTTGAGCGCGGCACCGGTCCGGCGGCGCTGGTCGGCATCGAGCGCACCCAACCCGCGCTTGAGCAGGGTCAATGAGCCCTTGCGCCCGAGCAACTCGCCCTCGACGGCGCGCAACTCGTCAGGCGTGGCAGCGGCGGCGATCCGGGCCGGTGCGGCGTCGGCGATGGCGGCGATCTCGTCGATCATCGGTGCGGAAGCCTTGCCGTGATGATGACGGTGGACAAATCGATTGCCGAGGTCGCGGTCATCGGGCGCGGCGCTGACGGGCGATCTCGAACAGCACCACTGCGCCGGCGACGGCCACGTTCACCGACTCGACCGGTCCAGCCATGGGCAGGGTCACTCCGAGGGTGCACGCCTCCACAGTCGCACCATCGAGTCCGTGGGCCTCGGATCCCACGAGGAGACAGAGCGGACCGGTGAGATCGAGGGCCTCGGGCGCCACGCCACCCTCGACGACGGTGGCCACGGTGGGGCGCGCCGCAGTCGACGCCGCCGCCAGCGCCTCGGCCGCCGTGGCCACCTCGGCGATGGGCAACCGAGCCGCCGAGCCGGCGGACGCACGAACAGCCTTGGGCCCGAAGGGATCGGCGGTCGAGCCCGCCACCACCACACCGGCCGCTCCGGCGGCCTCGGCGGTGCGCACCAGCGTGCCCACATTGCCCGGATCGGCGACGTCGATAAGGACGAGCACCGGTCCGGACTCGGCCATGAGTCGGTCGAGGTCGGTGGTGACCCGCGGCGCGACGGCGATGACGCCCTGGGGTGCGTCGGTGTCGGCCACCGAGGCCACCACTCCGTCGGCCAGTCCCCAGACCGGGACATCGGCATCGAGAGCCAGTCGGGTGGCGGTGCGCAGGGGCGAGCGTTCGTCGGCGTCGGCCCACTCCCCGGCGTCGACGAACAGATCGACGAGTGGGATCCCGGCCGAGAGCATCTCGACGATGGGCACAGGTCCCTCGATGACGTACCGACCGGCCTCCACACGCGACCGGCGACGCCCCGTGAGGCGTCGCAGGTCTGCGAGTCGTGGATTGTGGGCGGACAGCGGCGTCGGTTCGACGGTCATGTCCGACGCCGAGGACCTGGGATCAGGCCGAGGCTCGGGCCTGTTCGACGAGCGCAGTGAAGGCTGCCGGATCCGACACGGCCAGATCGGCCAGCACCTTGCGATCCACCTCGATGCCCGCCTCCTTCAGTCCGGCGATGAACCGGCTGTAGGTCGTGCCGTTGAGGCGGCAGGCGGCGTTGATGCGCTGGATCCACAACTGACGGAAGTCGCCCTTGCGCGCCCGACGATCGCGGAACGCGTACTGGAGCGAGTGCATGACCTGCTCGTTGGCGGCGCGGTACGAACGGCTCTTGTTGCCGTAGTACCCCTTCGCCCGTTCGAGGGTCGTCTTGCGGTGCTTCTTGCTGGCGACTGCGCGCTTCACGCGGGCCATGGGAGTCTCCTTCTCGTTCGGGGACCCGGCTCAGATGCCGAGCTGACGACGGACGCGGGCGGCATCGCCCTTGGCCAGGACGAAATCACCTTCGAGACGACGCTTCCGCTTGGGCGACTTCTTCTCGAGGATGTGATTGAGGTTGGCGCTGCGGCGCGTGATCTTGCCGGTGCCGGTGATCTTGAAGCGCTTCTTGGCGCCGCTGTGGGTCTTCATCTTCGGCATGTCTGTCTCCTCCAGCCCGCTCGGCGCGGGTCGATGATGTGGTCGGTCTCAGGCCTCGGCGGCCGGGGTGACGATCTCCTCGATGACGATGTCGGCCTCGGGGGCCGGGGTCTCGTCATCGGACTGACGCCGCTTCTCGGCGGCGGCCTGGTCCTTCTTGTCGGGGCCCAGGACCATGGTCATGTTGCGACCGTCGAGCTTCGGGTACACCTCCACCTTGGCGATGTCGGCAACCGTCTCGGCCACCTGGTCGAGGATGCGACGACCGAGTTCCGGGTGCTGCATCTCGCGGCCTCGGAACATGATCGTGATCTTGACCTTGTGACCCTCGGCCAGGAAGTGCTCGACCTTCTTGGTCTTGGTGTCGAAGTCGCCGGCGCCGATCTTGGGCCGGTACTTCATCTCCTTGACCACGACGTTCGTGCTCTTGCGACGGGATTCCTTCGCCTTCTGCGCGGCCTCGTACTTGTACTTGCCGTAATCCATGATCCGGCAGACGGGAGGATCGGCCTTGTCGGCCACCTCCACGAGGTCGAGCTCGAGTTCTGCGGCCATGCGCAGGGCCTCGGGCAACGGGGTGATCCCGATCTGGGCGCCGTCCGGACCGACGAGTCGCACCTCGCGGGCGCGAATGCGGTCGTTGATCCGGGGCTCGGAGTTGGCGGCCGTGACTATGGCCGCACACTCCTCGCGAGGGCCTCGGTGGCGTCAGTCATTCAGTTCGTTCCTCCCGGGACGGTGGATCAGTGGATCCGGGGCCACCGTCGTCCTGAACGACGAACGGCGAGCGCCGGTGGAAGCCGACACCCGCCGCTGATCCCGTGCGAGGTCGGTCCGGTCGCACCGGATCGACGCCCTGCGGGGCGATGAGAGCTCGTACCCGAACGCATCCGGCGAACCGTGTGGTCGGGTGGGGGCCGCGGCCCCGCTTCCTCGGTTGTGGACTGCGTACGCTACCGGATCGCGCTGCGGCGCCGAAACTCACCGTCCATCGGGGCGGTCGAGCCGACGAGGAGGAGCCGAGATGAGCCTGTGGACACCGGATGGGGAACGCCCCGTGGGGGCCGAGCCGGCCGGCGCGGGCAGTGCCTCGGAGATGCTGGGTGGACCCGAATTCGCCGATCTCTCCCCCGAGGATCGGGCCCGGGCCGAGGAGATGGTGGCCCGGATGGCCGAGGTGCAGCGCCAGATCCTGTCGCAGCCGGCCGAGGTGTTCGTGGCCAATCATCTGATGGGGCTCTACGAACTGGCGGCCGTCCACCTCGATCAACCCGAGCCTCGTCTCGACGAGGCCCGGCTGGCCATCGATGCCATGACGGCGATGCTCGATGCCACGCAGGATCGTCTCACCGAGACGGGGGCCGAACTGCGCGATGCCCTGACCGTGCTGCAGACCGTCTACGTGCGGCGGACCCAGTCGGGCTGATCCCCGACCCCACCGGTCGCGTCAGGCGGCCAGGTCACGACGGTCGAACACCACTGCGCCGATGGCCAGCACCAACCAGCCGAACACGATGCCGAGCAGCACGATGCCGGTCACCGCGCCGACCGAGTTCACGAATGACACCTGGAGATCGGCGACCTCGTCGGTGACCTGCAACCGGGCCTCGGCCGACTCCCCCGCACCGGCACGCACGGTCAGCGAGACGCGGCGCAGCCCCCGGCCGCGCCGCGCATCGACGGTCTCCACCGTCACCACCCGTCCGTCGCGGATGATGCCGACGCGATCGGCCTTGTGCTGCACCTCGTCGAGCGAATGACTGGACAGGAACACCGTTCCGCCGCCGGCCACGTACTCGCGCACGAAGCGGTGGAACTCGTCCTGCGCCAGCGGGTCCAACCCGCCGGTGAGTTCGTCGAGGATGACCATCTCGGGCGCGTGCTGGAAGGCCTGCACCAGACCGATCTTCTGCCGGTTGCCCTTCGACAGGTGCTTCATCGGTCGGTCGACCTGCACGGCGAAGCGTTCGACCAGTTCGTCGCGACGCACGGGCGGCGTACCGGGTCGCAACGACGACAGCCAGTCGAGCACCTCGGTACCCGTGAGTCCGGCGGGCAACGAGAGGTCACCGGGCAGGTAACCGATGCGGGCCCGGATGGCGAGGGAGTCACACACCGACTCCAGGCCGAGCACCGAGGCCCGTCCCGACGTCGGTCGCAACAGATCAAGCAGGATGCGGATCGTGGTGGTCTTGCCTGCGCCGTTGGGGCCGAGGAAGCCGAACTCCTCGCCGGTGGGGATGTCGAGATCGACGATCCCGCGTGAACCGTCGTAGGACATGGTCAGTCCTTCGCACCGGACCGCCGGGACCACGGTCATGGGCGCCGTCGACGGGAGGCGCTCACCCGACCGGCGTGATCCCCATCGCTTCCCATCGACCCAGCCTGCCGGGGGTCACCGACCACGACACTCGGGCGCCCACCGCTATGGAGCGAGATCCGTCGGCGATGGCGACGCAGTGGAACGGATACTCGATGCCGTCGTCACGTCGGACCATACCGAGTCCGCGGTGTTCATCGAAGTCCACGACCGTCCCCACACCGTCACCGAGCGGCACCCATGGATCGACGTCGGGCGTGGCGCTCACGGCACGATCTTGGCGATGGGCAATTCGAGGATGTCGGTGGCGCCGGCGTCGGACAGAGCCGGGATCAACACGTTGATGGTGCGCTTCTCGACCACCGATTCCACGGCGTAGCCCGCACCGCCATGAAGTTCGTTCACCGTGGGCGACTTCATCGACGGCAACACCCTGATCACGGCATCGAGACGGTCGGCGGGCACGTTCAGCTTCACCAGTACCTTGCCGCGGGCATCGAGCACACCCTCGAGCAACGTGCGCAACTGGCGCATGGCGTGGGCCTTCGTCGGGTCGGCGACGGACACCGGATTGGCGATCATCTCCGTGTACGACACGAGGATGGTGTCGATGATCTTCAGACCGGCGGCCCGCAGCGCGCTCCCGGTCTCGGTGATGTCCACGATGCAGTCGACGATGTCGGGCACCTTGGCCTCGGTCGCCCCATAGGACAACTTGATGTCGGCCTCGATGCCCCTCTCGGCGAAGAAGCGGCGCGTCAGTTCGGGATACTCGCTGGAGACGCGCACGCCCTGGGGCAGGTCCCGCACGCTGTCGTAGGGCGAGTCGGCGGGCACGGCCACGATGATCCGCACCGGATTGCTGGTGACCTTGGAGTACCGCAGTTCACCCAGCGACTCCACCGTTGCGCCCGTCTCGGCGATCCAGTCGCGTCCGGTGATCCCGACATCGAACAACCCCTCGGCCACGTACACCGGGATCTCCTGAGGGCGCAGGATGCGCACGTCCACGACGCGGGGATCGTCGATGGAGGCCCGGTACTGCACGGAAGAATCGCGCTGGATACGCAGGTCGGCGGCCTCGAACAGTTCGAACGTCGCCTTCTCCAGCGATCCCTTCGGCAGCACGAGTCTGAGCACCGGGCCAAACTACTGCCCGACCCTGCCGCCACCGGAAACAATTCACTGCGCACGACCGGCGACGACGGCAGAGCCGTAGGCTCGGACCATGGCGAGGCACAGGGAACGGCACCTCGGTCATCGGACCGGCTGGCTGCGCGCCGCGGTGCTGGGGGCCAACGACGGGATCATCTCGGTGGCCGCTCTGGTGCTGGGCGTGGCCGCGGCCGATGCCGGACGAGCCGCCGTCCTCACCGCCGGAATCGCGGGCCTGAGCGCCGGTGCGCTCTCCATGGGTCTGGGTGAGTACGTGTCGGTGTCCTCGCAGCGCGACACCGAGGAAGCCGACATCGCCAAGGAGCGCTGGGAACTGGAGAACGTGCCCGATCGCGAACTGGCCGAACTCACCGCCATCTACATGGAGAAGGGCCTCGACCACGATCTGGCGTCGAAGGTGGCGGCCGCCCTCACCGAGCGCAACGCGCTGCGCATCCATCTGATCGAGGAGCTCGGAATCACCGAGGCCACGATGGCCCGCCCGTGGCAGGCCGCCTTCGCGTCGATGGGGGCCTTCACGGCCGGCGCCCTGTTGCCATTGGTGGCCGTGGCCGCCGTGCCTGACTCGGCGTCGAGCGCAGTCCGCATCGTGACGACGCTGGTGGTGGCCGTGCTGGCCCTGCTCCTGCTCGGGTGGTCCGGCGCCCGACTGGGCGGCGCCCGGCCGCTGCGTCCGATGCTGCGGGTGGTGGGTGGCGGCATCGCGGCGATGACCATCAC
>JBJTGD010000233.1:0-17557 GCA_046093735.1 Acidimicrobiia bacterium
ATGGACCCGGAACGACCCGTGGCCGACGATCTGGTGGACCGCCTCATCGCCATGGCCGGCACTGCGCCCAATCACCGCCGGACGTTCCCGTGGAGGTTCCAGTCTCCCGGGTGCCAATGCGCCCGCTACGGCCGAGTCACCGGCGCGCGACGCCGCCACCACGATCGTCGGCGCCCGGAGGTACTTCGCGCGGGCCTTGGCGATCTTCTCGGGTGGATCACCGGCGGTCACCAGATGCGAGGCCAGTGCCTCCCCGAGCGCAGCGCGGGCCTCGCCGGTGAGCACGCGGAACCTCCACGGGAACGTCCGGCGGTGATTGGGCGCAGTGCCGGCCATGGCGATGAGGCGGTCCACCAGATCGTCGGCCACGGGTCGTTCCGGGTCCATGCGCAGGTTCGAGCGACGCGAGTGGGCGATCGCCTCCACCACGGCGAGGCGATCGTCGTCTCCGGGGGGTGGCATGGCGACGACAGTACCGTTCGTGGTCCACGACCACGCCGGGAGGACACCCATGCCACTCATCCAGATCTCGATGCTCCAGGGTCGGACCGACGAGCAGAAGAAGGCCCTGTTGGCGGCGGTCACCGATGCCGTCCACACCTCCATCGGCGCTTCGTTGCCCTCGATCCGGGTGTGGATCAACGAGTTCGCACCGGTCGACTACATGGCCGAGGGGGTCTGGCACCCGGAGCGACCAGGGGCCTGACGAGACCGTCGACCGCTGTCCGAGGCCCGGGACTAGAGTTCGGGGGTCCTCGGGCGGAGTCCGGGTCTTCCATGGTGCGTGCCGTCCCCCGGTACGCACCACGTTCACCGGGAGACCCATGGCCACTCGCCCCGAGCGCGATCGACGACGATTCCCACCGACCGCCCGGCGGTCGGCGGTCCTCGTCGTGGCCCTCGGGCTGGCCCTGGGTGCGTCGTCGGTCTCGGGCCGGTCGGCCGATGCCGCCTCCGATGCCCGGGCCCGTCGGGCCGAGGTCCGGGCCGAGCAGGCGCGCCTCGCTGCGCAGGTGGAGGCCATGGAGGGCACCCAGTCCGAGGTGCTGGCCGCTCTTGGTGTGCTCGACCAGGACGTTCGCACCCAGCAGGCCATCGTGGGCGATCTGCGCCAACGGGCCGACGCCAGCGCCGCCGAGGCGGCCCGGGCCGAGCGGGAATCGGAGGCCACCTCCCGAGAGATCGACCAGATGCGGGCCCGCATCGCTCGCATCGCCGTGGAGTCCTACGTCTCGCCCCCGGGAGAGGACCTCTTGCAACGGTTCCGGGCTGCCTCGGCGCAGGAGGACGCCACCCGGCAGGCATTGCTGGCCATCCAGTCCCGGGCTGACGTCGATGTCGTCGATCAACTCCGGGCCGCCAAGGGCCGACTGGCCGAGCAGATCGCCCGGGCCCAGCGGGCCCGGGCCGACGCCGAGCGGGCCCTGGCCGAGTCGACCGTCGCCCTCGAGCGCCTGGAGGCGGCCCGGGCCCGACAGCGGACCCTGGCCTCTCAGGTCCGGGCCCGGCTGGACGAACGATTGGCCGATGCCGCCTACCTGTCCCAACTGGATGCCGCCTTCGGTGCCCAGATCGCCGCCGTGGAGGCGGCACTGGCCCGGGCCGTGGCGCCCATCCCGCCGCCCGCACCCGGAACCTCGACCCCGCCGACCGTGACCCGCCCTGCGCTCACCACCGTGGGCGGGATCACCGTGGCCAGCAGCATCGCCGACGACACGCGCGCCCTGCTCTCGGCGGCTGCAGCGGCCGGTCATCGGCTGGGTGGCTACGGGTACCGCGACATCAACGTCCAGATCCAGTTGCGCCGACAGAACTGCGGTACCTCCAACTACGCCGTGTGGGAGATGCCCGCCGACTCGTGCTCGCCCCCGACGGCGCGTCCCGGGTTCTCGGCGCACGAGCGAGGACTGGCCATCGACTTCACCGCCAACGGTCGGTTCCTCAACTCGCGTCGCGATCCCGCATTCGTGTGGCTCTCGGCCAACGCCGGCCGGTTCGGCTTCACCAATCTGCCCAGTGAACCCTGGCACTGGTCCCATCCGGGCTGACGGTCGGCGCGCGAAGGGACCGATGTGTCATCACGTCACATGGGTGGCGGCAGTACCCTGACCTCGTGGCCAGTGACGTCATCGAGGACATCAGGACGCGACCGTCCGATCCGGATCTGGAGGACGGCAAGGTCGCGCACATCATCCGCAAGTCCGATCAGATGCGCGGGTACGTCATGGGCGAGGAGATCACGGCGCTGTGTGGCGAACGGTTCGTGCCCACCCGCGATCCCTACCAGTACCCGGTGTGCGAGGGCTGCCGTCAGGCCCTGACCCTGCTCAACGGCGGCGACTGACCACGACGGCGCGGCCGTCGATCGGTCGCGGCCACACCGATCAGGCTCCGGAGGGCCCATGGAACTGCTCGATGCACTCACGGGCACCGGGGCGGTACGCGACTTCACCGCCGAACCGGTCGATCGCACCGCCCTGTGGCGGATCCTCGACGCGGCGCGGTTCGCGCCGAACGGCGGGAACCGTCAGGCGTGGCACGTCACCGTCATCGAGGATCCGGCGCAACGTGTCGCTCTGCGCGATCTCTACGTCGAACCATGGAGCGAGTACTTCGCTCAGGTGATGGCGGGGATCACGCCTTGGTCGCCCCTCGCCGATCGTGATGCCGAACAGGGCATCATCGATGCCGCGCGCCAGTCCACTGACCTGGCCGAGACGGTGCGGGCCCGGGTCGAGTCCACGTTCGCCGCGCCCGTGCAGCTCGTCGTCCACGGCGATTTGCATCGACTGGTGGCCACCGACCGCGATCTCGGTCATTACACGATGGTGGCCGGAGCATCGATCTATCCCTTCGTGTGGAACCTTCTCCTCGCAGCGCGCAACGAAGGACTCGGCGGGGTGCTCACCACCATGCATGCCCGGGTCGAGGAGCAGGTGAACGAACTGGTGGGTGCCCCGGCGGGTCTGTCCCTGGCCTGTGTCGTGCTGCTCGGCCATCCAGTGCACCAACCAACGCGTCTTCGGCGCGAAGCGGTCGAGTCGTTCACCACCGTCGACCGCTTCGACGGTCCGGCGTTCACGACGTGAGTCGCTCGTGAGCGAGGAGTGGGCGACCGTCGTGGTCGTCGCCGAGGTCGATGAGTACGAACTGGTCTCGGGCCTGCTGTGGGGGGCCGGCGTGGCCGGCATCGAGGAGATCGAACAACCCGACGGTCGGATCGAACTCCGCGCCGGTTGTCGGGCCGAAGTCGTCGAGGATGTCCGGCGGTCCTTGACCGAACGATGGTCACTCGACGTCGAGCGCACCGAGGGCGACGCCGGTCTCGACGAGTGGCGCGAACACGCAGTGGCGTGGCGGGCCGGCGAGCGATTCGTCGTGGTCCCGGCCTGGCAACCACCACCCGAGTGGATCACCGGTGCCGACATCGTCCTGGTCGTCGATCCCGACCGTTCCTTCGGCAGTGGTTCCCATCCCACCACCCGGTCCTGTCTGGTGGCGGTCGAGCGTTGGGTGCGGCCCGGCATGGTGGTGGCCGACGTCGGATGCGGGAGTGGGGTGCTGGCCATCGCCGCCGCCCGCCGGGGTGCGAGTGCCGTGCACGCCGTCGACACCGATCCACGCGCCGTCGCCGCCACCGAGGCCAACGCGCAGCGCAACGGCGTCGGCGCGCGGGTGCGGGCCATGGTCGGCTCCGTCGAGCAGCTCGACGCGGGACGTCACGATGTGGTGTTGGCCAACATCGGCGCCGCCACGCTGTGTGAACTCGCGCCGGCGCTGTGCGCGCTGGTCACCACCGAGGGTGTGCTGGTGCTCAGTGGTGTGCTCGACACCCAGACCGCCGCCGTGATCGATGCCCATGGCGCCTTCGGATTCGTCCCTGCGCAGCTCGAGCGCGACGGTGAGTGGTGCACCATCGAACTCCGTCGTGGTTACGGTTCGGACTAGGTTGCAGCGATGCCCGACTCCAAGCCCGAGATCGTCATCCCCGACACTGCGCCACCGGCCGAACTGGTCCTCGAGGACCTGGAGGTCGGCACCGGTGCCGAAGCGGTGGCCGGCATGAACGTCACCGTCCACTACGTCGGTGTCGCGTGGAGCACCAAGCGTCAGTTCGACGCCTCCTGGGATCGCAACGATCTGTTCGAGTTCCGTCTCGGCGCCGGTCAGGTGATCAGTGGATGGGACGAGGGTGTGGCCGGCATGCGCGTCGGTGGCCGTCGACGCATCACCATCCCTCCCCACAAGGGCTACGGCGATCGCGGTGCCGGTGGCGTCATCGCCGGCGGTGAGACACTCGTGTTCGTCGTCGATCTGGTGAACGTCGGCTGATCAGTTCTCCGACGGCCGAGCCGCGCGCCAGCGTGAGTAGCGACTCGGGTTGGGCCACGCCGTGAGTTCCGGAGTGATCGGTTCGAACGTCCGCGCCCGCGCGCAGCCCACCCACACGCCGGCGCTGTAGGCCACGTCATCGGCCAGGTGGAGACCGAGGAAGGTCAACGGATCGAGATCCGGACGGTGTCGGTACCACTTGATGGCTGCCGGGGCGATCACCGCGCCGGCCACCACCAGCCGCAGTCGACGCGACGGCACCAGCACCGAGGCCAGCAATGCGACGGGCCACCACGGGCGCACGATGGCCCGGGCCAACAGTCGACCCGCACCGAGGTGGCCGCGCACCGTGAGGTTGGCCGCCGTCAGCATCGGTCGATCGACGCCCCGCAGATGTCGCTCCAGCACTCCGGCAGTGGCACCCACCGTCACCGCCGCGGCGGCCGGATGTCCGGCAGCCAGCAGACCCCAGGTGGCGTAGCTCCAGCCCGAGGCCTCCACCGGCACCATGGCCCCGGGATGTCGTCGGGCCAGCGGACCGGCCGACGTGCCGTAGTCGAACCGTCGTCGCAGCCATGACCACGGAGTGGTGCGGTGGCGGTGGGCGACGCGCACGGTCGGTTCGTAGCGGACGGTCCACCCCGCTTCGTCGAGGCGCCACACCAGATCGACGTCCTCGCCCACGGGCATCGACTCGTCGAAGCCGCGCATGTCCCGGATGACCTCGGTGCGGGCGCACACGGCCGCCGACGGCACGTAGGCGATGCGTGACCGGGCCCGCACCCGACCACGCTCGGGGCCCAGGTCGAGGGCCGCCTCCTCGCGTTCGTAGCGGGCCAGTCGACGGCGGCCGGTGTCGCCCTCGGGTTCCGCGGCCACGATGCGCGGCGCCACCAACGCCACCTGCGGATCGGCGAACTGGAGCAGCAACGGGTCCAACCAGCCCGGTCGTGGCGCGCAGTCGGCATCGACGAAGGCCACGACCGACGTGTCGACGACACCGAGCCCGGTGTTGCGGGCCGCGCCCGGTCCACCCCGGCGATCACGCCGTAGCACCTCCACCGTCACGCCATGTGTCGTCGTCACTGGAGTCGACACCGCCGGGTCGCTGGCATCGTCGACGACCACGATGCGTGCCACGCGACCGATCCCGTCGAGCAGTCCCGGATCGAGTACACCGCGCACCGGGATCACCACGGTGACATCGGTGAGCGCGAACGGTGACGAGTGGGGGAGGGGCTGCACCATTCCGAGATCGAGGAGCCGTCGCACCAGACGCAGTACACCGGGCGAGGCCGGCACCGGGTCGCCGTCCACCAGGCGATCGAGTTCGGATGCGCCCCGCTCCGAGAGTCGCACCACGCGCAAAGGTGACCCACCCATCAACACTCGACCGTCGTCGTGTCGACGCAACGACTCGTCCGCGCCGATGGTGAGCCCCACGAGTTCCTCGTTCATGGCGTCGACCATCTCGTCACTCGCTCGACGAGGTCGTCGATCATCTGCGCCAACAGGCGCAACCCCTCCTCGGCGGATGCGCCCGTCGGATCGCCGAGCACTCCGGTCGGCGAGACGGCACGCACACCGTCGCGGCGTAGTCGATCCACCAGTTCACCGAGTGGCTCGGTCACACCAGGCGCCATCGCGTCGGCTCGCACACACGATGCATCGATGGCCAACAGCAACGACGTCTCGGTACGTCCGGCGTGAGCGTCCGCTCCCGGCATCGATGGCGACCACACCAGCACCCGACGTCCCTCGGCGGTCGACAGATCCTGTACCCGTCGCAGCGCCTCGAGGTTGCCGCCGTGACCGTTCACCAACACGGTGCCGGCGAAGACGTCGGCCGACCGCACCAGTTCGATGAGCATCGCCGCCAGTGCCTCGGTGCCGATCGACAGCGTGCCGTCGAAGTCGCCATGTTCACCGGAGGCCCCGACGGGGATCGTCGGTCCGAGCACGCCGTCGTCGAGTCGGGTCACGGCGCCGGTGGCCACCGCCTTGGCGATGCGCGTGTCGGTGTCGAGGGGGAGATGAGGACCGTGCTGCTCGAGACTGCCCACCGGCACGACGAGGACCGGGCGACGACCATCGAGGTCGGTCCACACCAGATCGCCGAGTCGCTCCATCACGCCATCGTCGCACCCGCCGGGTCCGGGCGACATCGCCTCAACCCGTGAGCGCCTCGAGCAGGGCCCGGGCCACATCGGCCGGACCCGTCACCGTCACCAGACGGGCACCGGTGGCCGCGGCCAGCACCCGAGCCTGCTCGGCATCGTCGGCCGGGGCCACCACCAGCAGTTCGTCGAGCGCGCCCGCGGCCGCCACCGGATCGTCTCCAGCCGTCTCCCGTCCATCGGACAGCAGCACGGTGACGCGCCGCGCCGCCTGTGACCGGGACAACTGGGTGGCGGCGGAACGGAAGGCGAGGGCCAGGTCGGTGGTGCCGTGGCCCCGTAGACGGAGGACGTCGCCGACCACCGCCTCGGGTTCGCGAGCGGCGCCCTGACCGGCGATGACCACGGCCCGATCGTCGAAGGCCACCACGCTGGTGTCATGGGGCGCGCGCCAGTAGGCGGCGGCCGCCGCCACCGCCGAGGCGGCCAGACGTCGTCCCTCCATCGACCCGGACCGATCCAACAACACGCACAGGGCCACGTTGGGTCGTGACCACTCCCGCGACCACAACTCGTCGAGCGCCGGACTCTCGCCCCGGGCCCGGGCGGCGGCGATGGTGTCGAGGCTGCGTTCCACGTCGAGTTCCCCGCCCAGATCGGCCGGACGATGTCGCAATCGACCGATGCCGCGACGGCGCGGGGCGCCGGTGCGCACCAGATCGATCACCACCCGACCGGCGAGGGTCCGGGCCAGGTCGCGCAGACGTTCGTCGGTGGCGCCCACCAGATCGGCCAGCAGTCCCAACGCTTCGTCGGGGTCGTCGCGCAGCGCATCGTCGAACGCCTGCTCGTCGAGCACACCCACCTCGGGTGAGATCTCTCGGAACGACTCGTGACGTTCGAGCTCACGTCGTGACGTCGATCGTCGACCCGACTCGGCCAGTGCGTCCTGCGCCTGTTCCCCTTCGAGGGTGCGTTCCTCGTCGGGTGCCTGCTGCGGTGCGCGTCCCCCCGACGGGGGACTCACGCTTTTGGGCCGTCACCCCCGGCTTCGGATCCGAGTTCGTCGGTTGATCGCTGCGCATCCCACAGTTCGCGCACGATCGACTCCGGCGTGCGTCCGCACCCATCGCGCACGCGCAGTCGCCCCGACAGCGCGGCCAGTGCGGCATCGAGCCCGGTTCGTTCCTCGGTCACATCCTCGCTGCGCAGCTCGGCCAGTCGATCGGCCAGCAGGGCGAGGTCGATGGCACCGCGCACCGACGAGCCGACGCGCACATCGGGGTGCTCGCGCGTCGCCCGCGTCACGCGCACGGCGCGACGGCCGAGCGGTCCGCCGCCGGTGACCCCCGCTTCGCGGGCCACGATCTCGGCCTCCTGCTCGGCGGATTGGTAGTCCATGGCCACGCGACACACGCGGTCGTACACCGCCGACGAGATCCGCGCCGTGCCGATGGCGTCGAACGGGTTCATGGCCGCCACGATCCTGAATCCGGGTTCGGCCGCCACCCGACCCAGGCGCGGGATGTGCAGCTCCCGTTCGCTCATGGCGGTGATCACCACGTTGAGCGTCTCCTCGGGGACGCGGTTGATCTCCTCGATGTAGAGCAGCGCGCCCTCTCGCATGGCTTCGGTGAGCGGACCGTCGAGGAACACGTCGGCTGAGTAACCGTCGGACAGGACCCGAGCGGGATCGAACGAACCCACCAGTCGAGCCGGTGTCAGTTCGGCATTGCCCTACACGAACACCAACGTCACGCCCGCAGCGCGGGCCAGTGAACGCAGCAACGACGACTTCCCCGTGCCCGGAGGACCTTCGAGCAGCACATGGCGTTCGGCGGCCAGCGCGGCCACGACCACTTCGATCTCTTCGGACCGACCGACGACGTCGACGGCTATTGAATACACGGTTGTGCGGTCGAACACCGTCATCCTCGGAACCCGCCGTCGACGTCGATGACCTCACCGGTCAGGGCTCCGGGGGCGTCGAGGCACAGCCATTCGATGGTGGCGGCGATCTCGTCGGGTTCGATCAGTCGGCCGATCCGGGCCTGTTCGGCGAAGGCCTCGGCATCGGGCAGGCCGTAGATGGCGGCGCTGGCGTCGAGCATGTGGCCCTGCGTCGAGCCCGGGCACACGGCGTTGGCGGTGATGCCGGTGTCGCCGAGTTCGGCGGCCAGTGAACGCACCAGTCCCACCACACCGGTCTTGGCCGCGGTGTAGGCCGACAGCAACGGCAGGCCGGTGTGGGCGGCGGCCGAGGCGATGGCCACGAATCGGCCGCGACGGGGCGAGGCCCGCAGCATCTCGGGAATGGTGGCCCGAGCCAGATTGAACACGCCGGTGAGGTTCGCCTCCACCATCCACCGCCACGTGTCGTCGTCGGTCTCCCACAGCGGCGCACCACCGGCCTGGGCCCCGGCCGCGGCCACGACCACATCCACGGTGCCGTGATGGGCCACGACCTCGTCGACCACCCGGCGCAGCGCGGCCGGATCGCGCACGTCGGCCACATGGGCGTGTCCCCGCGCGCCGCAGCGGGCGGCGGCCGCATCGAGCTCGGTGCCCGACGCGTGGCGCCACGGGCCGGTGTGAGTGGCTTCCGCCGACAGGTCGTGGGGCAGATCGACCAGGGCCACGTGCAGTCCGCGGTCGGCCAGTCGGGCGGCCACGGCGGCACCGATGCCGCGGGCCCCACCGGTCACGATTGCGACCGGCTGGCGTTGCTCGGTTCCCTCGGTGGCCACCGGGCGATCCTAGGACCGGCCCGCACGAGGTGTGCGAGGCTCGGGCCATGGCCGGACCCGTCATCGATCTCGACGACTTCGATGCCGTGGGTGTGCTGTCCGAGGTCGTCGTCGATCTGCGTCAGCACGTGATGGTCAATCGGGTCGAGGCCGCCGCCACCGTGTCGGCGCCCGACGGCTGGCACCGCGTGGTGTGCAACGTCAAGGGCGGCGGGAGCACGGTGCTCATCGTCCGCTTCGCCGACCTCAGCGCATCGCGACTGCGCAACGTGGCCGATGCTCTCGATGGCCGGGGCTGGCAACTCGACGAGGACCGTGAGGGCGCGACGCTCCGTCAGCCGCCCGGGACGACGGCGACCGATGTGGCCTTCGAGATCCTCGCCGCCCTGGGTGCAGCCGGCGCGCCACGCGGTGAACGCAGCATCGAGGCCCGCGACGCCGATGGCGGCCCGGTCACGCTGTCGACCTGAGACGGGCCTGCGCGACACTCGTCACTCGAGGAGGTGAGCCCATGTCGCTCGACATCACGCCCCTGCCCCAGGCCCTGGGCGCCACGGTGACCGGTCTCGATCTGTCCGGTGGCGTGCGCGACGAGGATTTCGCCCGTCTGCACGCGGCATGGCTCGAGAACCTGGTGCTGTTCTTCCCCGGACTGCACCTCACCATGGACCAGCACATCGAGTTGGGCTCACGGTTCGGTCGGCTGGCGGCCACATCGCGTGGTGACGACGACTACCGCAACCAGACCACGCTCGGTCCCGCCGGCGAGGTGCTAGTGCTCGATGCCGCCGATCCGGCCGGCCGCGCCAACGCCTGGCACACCGACGTCACGTTCACTGCCACGCCACCGAAGGGTTCGTTGCTGTCGATGGTGGTGAGTCCCGACAAGGGCGGTGACACCATCTGGTCGAACCAGTACGCCGCCTACGAAACCTTGCACCCGGCGGTGCGCAACATGCTCGACGGACTCTCGGCGGTGCACGGGCGGCCCGGCCTCACTGGCTCCACGACGCACCCCATGGTGGTCACCCATCCCGAGACCGGGCGTCGAGCGCTGTTCGTCAACCGCGGCTGGACCACCCGCATCGAGGGCATGGACATCGGTCAGTCCACCGGCATTCTCTCGATGCTCTTCGATCATTGCGAGAAGCCCGAGTTCTCCACCCGCTGGTCATGGCACGCCGGGGACGCTGCCCTGTGGGACAACCGCGTCACCATGCACTACGCGGTCAACGACTACGGCGACGCCACACGGATCATCCACCGCGTCACGATCTACGACGACTGATCGTTCAGAGCGAGCGCAGGTCCAGCGGCTTCAAGGGGAACACCACCTGCTCGTTCTCCGGCCCGGGCGCGATCGTTCGCGAGAACGACGCATACCGACGTCGAGCCAGCCACCAGCGGTCATCGTGACGCTCGAACCGATCGTGGTACACGCCGTAGGCGTTCGTCCGGCGACCATCGGAGACGTTCTGGCGCAGTTCCTGCATGTACATGCGGCCTCCGGCCGTACCGGCGGCGACGTCGACCTCGATCACCGTGTTGAGGATCACGAACTCGAAGAACGAGAACTGTTCGAGGGAACCACCGATGAAGTCACCGATCTCGGTGGGTCCGTGGAAGGCCTTCGATTCGTCACCGAGGTCCAACTCCAGCGTGCAGTCGGGGCGCATGATCTCGTGCAGCTCCGCCCATTCCCGTCGAGTGACGATGTCGGCGTAGCGGTTCTGGAGTCGCCGGATGTCGAGGTAGTCGAGCGCCTCGGCGATGCGGTCCGCGTTCGTGGCCATTTCTCCCCCTTCGTCGGCTCCGGACCGTAGTCCGCTCTCCCCTTTCCGGAGCGTGCAGACCCGGGCATTCTCCGCGAGGATGTCGGCTCCACGAGTCGAGGGGGAGAAGTGGGCGAATTGAAGTCGCGCGCCAAGTACGACGAGCTGGTGGCCCTGTTGGCCCGAGCCGGTGACGAGTGGGTCGTGCCCGGACCGGCCATGAGTGACGACGACGTCGCCGAGGGCTTCCGCAACCTGACCCACATCCTGCAGAGCGCCCTGTTCTCCCATCAGGAGTTCGACCCGGAGCGACCGGTGTTCAACCGGATCGTCTCTCCCACCCGTTCGTTCACCGGTGACAACTCCGACGCCGTGTACTACGAGACCCCGGTGGCACCCGGGCACGAGTACATCGTGCGCGGCAACCTCGCCGGTGCCGTCTACACCTCGGTCCCGAGGGAGGCCGGCGCCGCCGACGGCGCCTATGCCACGCAGCCCTCTGGTGTGCTGCGTGACGACGACATCGATGTCGATGCCGACGGCAACTACGAGATCCGTCTCGGGGGGCCGGCCGCCGATCGCAACTGGTTGGAGATCCCCACCGATGGTGGGCGCATCACCACTCGCCACTACTTCGAATGGCCGCACTCCTCGGCCGCATCACAGACCCTGCACATCCCGCTGTCCATCGAGTGCACGGCCACGCCCCCGGCCCCGCCGCGCTGGGGCGACGACCGCGTCGCCGCTGCGCTGCAGCGCGTCATCAATCACGTCCGCACCAAGACCGTCGACAACCCCGGACCGGATCCCTCGGTGGACATCCCGTTCGTGTCGCGCACGCCCAACGAGTTCAAGCCCCCGGTGGTGCCCGGCAACATGGCCTTCGCGGCCTTCGATGCCGCCTACGCCATGGCGCCGTACCTCATCGGTGACGACGAGGCGCTGGTGATCCGCGGACGCTGGCCCGAGTGTCGGTTCGCCAACCTGTGCCTGTGGAACCGGTGGGGCCAGATGTACGACTACGTCAATCGTCAGGTCAGTCGGAACCGAGCCAACACCACTCTCGACGCCGATGGCGGGTTCACCCTGGTGCTGGCCCACTCCGATCCCGGCCATCCCAACTGGATCGACACCGAGGGCCGCAACCTCGGCACCATGTTCTTCCGCTTCTTCCTCCCCGAGGGCGAGATCGCCACGCCCATGTGCGAAGTCGTGAAGTTCGCCGACCTGTCCGATCATCTGGCCTGACATGAACGTGGACGAACCGTTGCGCGTGACCCGCACCGGCGGCGTCGTGACCGTCACCATCGACATCCCGCCTCACAACATCGTCGGCGCCGATCTCGTCGTCGGCCTGTTCGGACTCCTGCCGGATCTCGAAGCCGACGAGTCGGTGGCGGTCGTCGTGTTCCGCAGCGCCGACCCCGACTTCTTCCTCATGCACGGTGATGTCGAGGCATTGCTCACCATGCCGGCCGACGATCGTCCGGTCACCGAGCCCCACATCGCTGCCGCGTTGTTCGAGCGCGTCAACAGTGCGCCGTACCTCACCATCGGTGTGATCGACGGGTACGCCCGTGGCGGCGGATGCGAGTTCCTCTCCGCCCTCGATCTGCGTATCGGCACGCCGCGAACCATCATCGGCCAACCCGAGGTGCCGATGGGGATCCTGCCCGGCGCGGGTGGAACGGTGCGCATGGCCCGGCTGTTGGGTCGGGCGGGTGCGCTCGAGCTGGTGCTCTCCGGTCGCGACGTCGACGCCCACGAAGCGTTGGCCATCGGCTGGCTGCAGGCGATCGTGGCCGACGACACCGAGGCCGACGCGTGGATCGGCCGGTTCACCTCACTCGAACGTCGCTCCATCGCTGCGGTCAAGTACGTGATCGACGCCGCGCTCGATCACGATCCGGGGGCACTGGTCGACGAGAGCGCGGCGTTGGCTGCCGCCATCGCCTCGGGCGCGCATCTCGGACCCATGCGCCGATTCCTCGCCGCCGGTGGTCAGACCCGCGCCGGCGAGACCCGTCCCATCGATCCCCTGCTGGAGGCCATGCGCGATGTCTGATGGTCATTCTTCCCAGCGCCGCAGGACCACTCGGACGGTGACCGTGGTCGCGGCGACGGTGTTGTTCGCCGGCGTCGTGCTCGGTTCCTGTTCGGGTTCCGACGACGAGTCGGCCTTCGCCGGCGCCGACGAGACCACGTCGACCACGTCCACTTCGTCCACCACCTCGACCACTCTCGCCGACACGCCCGGGACCGGCGGGGGCACCCAGGGCGGAGCATCGACCGGTGGCGGGGGCGGCGCCGGTGGCGGTGGAAGTGGCGGTGCGCCCGCGCCGACGGCGCCCGATCAGTACGTCGTCCCCAATCTCGTCGGCCAGACGCGTGCGGCGGCCGAGGGACTGTTGTCGGCACGGGGTCTGCGCTCGCTGTACGTCACGGTGAACGAGTGGCGAGTGGCGAGAGACGTGGTCTCCTCTCAGGATCAGCCCCCGGGTCAGGTGCTCGGCCCCAACGGGGTCGTGTCGTTCCGAGTGTCGAGCGGTCCGACGATGGCACCGGTCCCCAATGTCGTGGGCCAGTGCGTGTCGGTCGCCCGCGATCGACTGCTGGAGGCGGGATTCCCCTCGCAGGTCTTCTACCGGGTCGATGCCGCCAAGTACTACCGGGTCATCTCCAGTTCCCCGGCCGCGTCGTTCATGAAGCTGCAGGGTGACCTGGTGACCCTCTACGTGAGCACCAACGCCACGCGGGACGGGTGCACCTGAGAGGTGTCGCGGCGCTGAGGTCAGACCTTGCGCAGCGGATGGTGCGGTTCGGGCGGTAGCCCCACCCCGATGGTGTCGCCCACGCGCACGGTGCCACCCCGCACGACCATCGCCATCGGGCCGTCGCGGAACAGCTTCGGCCCCTCACCCGGATCGAAGGAGACCGCGGCGCGCAGTCCGGGTCGGTGCCGATCTATCTGGGCACACGGATCGCGCAGACCGGTGAGCACCACGATGGCGTCGGCGCCGAGCATGAGGGTGGTGCCCACGGGCAGTGAGCCCAACTCGAGGCCCTGCGTCACCACGTTCTCCCCGAACTCGCCGAAGCCGATGTCGAACCCGGCGGCGCGCACCTCGTCGTGCAGTTCGGCACTGACGAGGTGTACCTGACGCAGGTTGGGTCGGTCGCCGTCCTTCTTGCGTCGGCTCACGTGCTGCATCGTCGGTCCCGCGTGGGCGTCACCCTCGATCCCGATACCGGCCAGCAGCACCACCTCGTCGGTGGTCGGTTTGGCGAAGTCGTGACCGGCGTCGAGGGCGAGGCCCGCCACCGTGGGAACGGAGGGAATGGAGGGATTCGTCATCGTTCAGCCGGCGATCTCGTCGAAGGCCACCATTCGCGTCGTCAGCTCCGGCACCGCCTCGGTCGGCAGCAGGAACCGCCAGAACATCGTGCCGTGCGACAGGCCCCGGGTGTCGAGCCAGTTGGGCACGCCCGGATCGCGGTGGGCCAGCACCATGCGGAACGATCCGTCGTCCTCGGTCACCGTCTGCGTGCGATTGAGCGACACCTGTCGTCGGTCGTAGGGCAGCGTCTGCATGTGGTTGTTGAACAGCACGATGTTGGCGAACCGGCACCGCGGGAATCGACCGCGGATCTCCAGCGCCTCGTCGGGACCGAGCAGCCATCGCGCGCTGCGGTACACGTTGTCGGTGGCGGCGTAGCCGATCCCGAGGTTGCCGTCGTGATCGGGCGGATTGGTGAACTCGTTGGGCACGGCCGACACCCAGGGGATCGCCCCCGGGGGCGGTGTGGTGTGACCCCAACCCACGGTCACCGACCGCAGGAACGTCATGGCCCGACGGATGTTGGCCGCCACCGCGGCGTCGTCGGGCACAGGCGGCGGACCGGGATCGACCAACGGTTCGATGGTGAGCGGGATGTGCAGGTTCGGATCCAGCGCCGCGCACCGCTGCCATTCGAAGTAGTGCCGGGTGGTCAATGACCCGGCCTCGGGGTCGAGTTCGATGAAGTTGGGGCCGGAGCCCGCCCCGGCAGGACCGAGCGTGAGTTCGTAGTTCCCCGCGGCGTCGACGGTGAACTCGTCGTCATTGCGGGTGGCGCCCAGGCGTTGCGACATCCCGCCACCGGCGGTGCCCAGTTCGACGGTGAACGACGTGTAGCAGGCGTTCATCGTGTTGCCCCGCACCCGATAGGTACGAGTCGGGTCGATGACCGTGCCGTAGTACACGGTGTCGGGGTTGTCGCCCAACAACTTCTTGGCGGGGGAGAACCATCGGTTACATCGCGGGCGCGCGGGATCGGCCTCCAGCCAGAACTGCATGGCGTGATGCAGCGAATGCATCACGAACTCCCGGTACGACGCCAGGTCCTGTTCGTCGATGAAGTTCCAGCGCGGATCGTGGGCATCGGCCTCGATCTCCGCCAGCAGGTTCGACAGTTCGGCCAGTGCCGCAGCAGATTCCATGGTCTTCCCTCCAGCGGCGAGCCTAGGGGCCGAGCGGCGTTGGCATCCCGACCGCGCGATGACGAGCGACGCGGCAGGATGACGACAATGTCGCTGCGCCTGCCTGCCGAACTCGTGGCCCCGTTCGTGGCCGGGCTGGTCGGCGCCTGCGATGTCGACGGTGGGCCCACCGATGAGCAGGTCGATGTGCTGCGGGCGATCGTCGTGCACGTCTGGAAGCGGCCCGATCTCGACCTACGGTCCATCGTTCCGCTCGCACCCGATGAGTTGGCGTCGACGATCGTCGACCCCGTCGATCGTCGCCACTTCCACGAGATTCTCGTCACCCTCGAGGCCTGTCGACATCCGCTCACCGATGCGCAACTCGACTACGTCGAGGCCTACGAGACGGCGATCGGGGTGACCGGTCCGGATGCGGCGTTGTTTCGCACCATGGTCGACGAGGGCACCGAGCGGGCCAAGGCCGACTTCGCCCGGTTCCTCGCCGTCAGCACCGATGCCCGGGCCGAACCGTCACTGCGTGACACGGTCGTGTCCGCCGGTGCACCCGAACCCGGACTCGTCGAGCGATTGCGAGAACTGCGGTCCTGTGCCCCCGGCACGCTCGGCCACGCGTTCCTCACCTTCTATGCCTTGGCCGACGTCCCGCTGCCGGGCACCGAGGCATCGCCGATGAACCACTTCTACGTCGCCCACGACATGACCCACGTCATCGCCGGCGTGGGCGCCACCGCCGAGGCCGAAGTGGCGCTCAGCGCCTTCCTCATGGGGATGAACGACGACCCGGTGAATCGATCGGCGTTGTTGGCTTCGCTCATCGTCCACGAGGCCGGTTTCGGTGACGCCAACAAGGTCCGGGCCGAGACCGGAATCCTCGCCCGACCCGGAGCGGCGGAGTTGCTGGCCACCGAGATCGATCGGGGCGGGCGCTGCACCGCCGACTTCTCCCGCGTCGATCACCTGGCCATGGTCGACGTCCCCCTCGCCGACATCCGGGCCGAGTTCGGTGTCACCCGACCGATGCATCCCCACGACGTCCATCACTTCCTGTGGTGAGACCCGGCATCTGGGCCGTCGCGGGCCCCGGTCGGAATGGGAGCCTCGGACACCCCATCGGTAGGATCATCGCTCCGAGCGACTGACCCGGAAGGTTCCCGATGGCCAACAAGTGGTTCGAGACGGTGGCAGTGGCCCAACGCCGGGCCGAGAAGCGCGTGCCGTCGTCGGTCTACAACGCCATCATCGGTGGGGCCGAGAAGGGTCTGTCGCTGTCGGCCAATCAGCGTTCGTTCGACGATCTCGGGTTCGCCCCCCATGTCGCCGGCCTTCCCGCCGAGCGGTCGATGGCCACCCGGGTCATGGGTCTCGATCTGTCGATGCCGGTGATCATCTCGCCCACCGGGGTGCAGGCCGTCCACCCGGAGGGCGAGGTCGCCGTCGCCCGCGCCGCCGTCAACCGCGGACTCCCCATGGGTCTGTCGTCGTTCGCTTCGCGCGCCATGGAGGACGTGGTCGCCGTCAACCCGGCGACGTTGTTCCAGATGTACTGGTCGGGCGGACGCGACGTCATGGTGCAGCGACTCGAGCGGGCCAAGGCCGCCGGCGTGAAGGGGATCATCCTCACGCTCGACTGGACCTTCTCCAACGGTCGCGACTGGGGCAGCCCGTTCATTCCCGAGAAGATGAACCTGCGCACGATGATCAAACTGTCACCGCAGGCGCTGTCGCGACCACGGTGGTTCCTGTCATACCTACGCCACCTCGACATCCCCGATCTCTCCACGCCGAACATGGCCGCTCCCGGTGCTGAGCCGCCGACCTTCTTCGGCGCCTACTACGAGTGGATGACGATGCCGCCGCCCAGTTGGGACGACATCGCCTGGTTGCGATCCCAGTGGGACGGCCCGTTCATGGTCAAGGGCGTGTGCCGGGTCGACGACGCCAAGCGCGTGCGCGACCTCGGCGCCCCGGCGCTGTCGGTGTCGAACCACGGTGGCAACAACCTCGACGGCACGCCGTCACCGATCCGGGTGCTGCCGTCGATCGTGGACGCCGTCGGCTCCGAGGTCGAGGTCGTGCTCGACGGAGGTGTGCGTCGGGGCAGTGACG
>JBJTGD010000234.1:0-6518 GCA_046093735.1 Acidimicrobiia bacterium
CGAGCAGGTCGTCGGCCGGCAGTGGTTGTTCGATGGCGGCCAGCCCGAACTCGTCCATGGCGGCGAGGCCCCGGGCATCGTCGGGTGCGCCGGGAGCGGTGTCCCACCGGTAGGCGCCGTTGGCGTCGGCCAGCAGCACGATGTCGGGGCCGGCGGCCCATCGTGCCGCGCGCACGAACTCGACATCGCGCCCGGGCGCGATCTTGAGCTTGAGCCGTCCGTAACCCTCGGCCACCCGGGCCCGCACCTCGTCGGCCAGTGCCCCGGGCGACTCGTGCAGGCCCAGTGCCACCCCGGCGGGCACCGTGGCGCGCGGGCCCGGTGGGGTCGGGATCAGTCGTTCGACCAATGGCCGCTCCCGGCGACGACACTCGGCGTCGAGCAAGGCCAGTTCGAGGGCAGCGCGCGCCATGTGGTTCCCGGCCACATCGGCGAGGAGCGGCGTGAGATCGGTGGCCGACACCGGACCATCTGCGGCCAACAGCCGCGGCGCCAGTTCGGTGGCGATCACGGCCCGAGCGCCGTCGACGAACTCGGAGGTGTAGGTGGGGTCGGGCAGGGCCGCGCATTCACCCCATCCCTCGCCATCGGGACCGACGACACGGACCACGACGAGGGTCCGATGATCGACGGTGCCGTGGGCCGCCATGAAGGGTTCGACCATGGGCAGGGCCAGCACCCGGACCTCGACCGCCACGACCCTCATGCCATCGCCCACCACCCGAGCGTAGGACCGTGGTCCGAACCCGCACCGCGCCGATACCCTCGCCACCATGTTCTTCGGCCATCGCACCCCCGAACTCCTCGAGCCCGCCGACTGTCTCCCCGGACGACAGGCCACGATGCCGGTGGCGCCGGCCCATCTGGTGCTGGGCACTCCGATGACGCCGCCGTTCCCCGAGGGTTCGGAGTCGATCGTGGTGGGGATGGGGTGCTTCTGGGGCGCCGAGCGCAAGTTCTGGCAGTTGCCCGGCGTGGTCACGACCGCGGTCGGGTATGCCGGTGGTGTCACGCCCAACCCGACCTATGAAGAGGTGTGCTCGGGTCGGACCAATCACACCGAGGTCGTCCTCGTCGTGTGGGACCCGGCGCAGACCGACCTCGATGCGGTGCTGCGTTGCTTCTGGGACAACCACGATCCGACCCAGGGCATGCGGCAGGGCAACGACATCGGCACTCAGTACCGCTCGGCCATCTTCTGCACCGACGAGGAGCAACTGGCCGCCGCTCGGCGCAGCGCCGCAGCCTTCGGCGACCTATTGGCCGCGGCCCGGTTCGATGCCGTCACCACCGAGATCGATCTCGCCGGTCCGTTCTTCTACGCCGAGGACTACCACCAGCAGTTCCTGGCCCGGAACCCGAACGGGTACTGCGGCCTGGGCGGCACGGGCGTGTCGTGTCCCGTCGGCGTGTCGCTCTGAGCCTCGCCGCCACCACCTGAGCCCCGGCGTTCCGGGTCGGTCGACGGAGGTTTCGGGTCGTCAAGGCCCTGTGGATGACCTCGCTGGTCTGTGGATGACGGGGTCTCGACCCGGCGCGATGCACCGTCCCCCTTGCCGTGCCCGATGTCACGTGCTGGGGAGCCGAACGGTCGTTGCCTCCGGGCGCTCCAGCCAACAGCCTGACGGGGCTGTGTTGCGATTCCATTACGACCAACCGTGTCGGATGGCGTCGCGGATCGAGGAGGAGTGCACCATGTCCGGATCACCGAACGGTTCCCAGCCCCGAAGTCCCCGTCCCGTCGGCCCGGTGCGTCGCCACGCGGCGCTCCTGGTGGGGACGGGAGCCCTCGTCGTCGGCCTCGCCGTGCTGGCCGCCATCGGATTCGATGGCGCCTCGGCCGCCGGTCAGTCCGCCGGCCCGCACCTCGTGGACCTCTCGGGCCCGAACGACCCGCCCGTGGTCACCGATGTCCTCGGGGAGCGGGCGGCCGTCGTGCTGTCGACCATCGAGGAGGTGGCCGCGGCCCAACGGGCCGAGATCATCGCCAAGTCCCGTCGGGGCGAGCCGGCGCGCTCCGACGATCCGGACGTGTGGGACCGGCTGGCCTGGTGCGAGGCCGGGGGGAACTGGGCCTCGTCGATCGAGGGCTTCTCGGGCGGACTCGGGTTCGCCCACGACACCTGGCGCTCCCACGGCGGCGATGGGGGCGAATGCTTCGCCGCCGAGGCCACCCGCGAACAGCAGATCGAGATCGCTCGCCGGGTGCTGGCCAGTTCGGGATGGCGGGCGTGGCCCGGATGTTCCGAACTGCTCGGACTGCGGTGAGCGGGGATAGCCTCGGCGCCCACCCGTACGACGATTCGACAACAGGAAGGGTCCCATGGCCTTCGAACTCCCCCCTCTGCCCTACGCCGAGAATGCGCTCGCCCCGCACATGAGTGCCGAGACGATCGAGTACCACTACGGCAAGCATCACAAGACCTACGTCGACAACCTCAACAAGGCCGTCGACGGCACTCCGGACGCCGACGCCTCGCTGGAGTCGATCATCATGAAGGCCGAGGGTCCGCTGTTCAACAACGCGGCGCAGGTGTGGAACCACACCTTCTTCTGGAACGGCCTTTCGCCCAATGGTGGCGGCGCCCCCACCGGCGCGATCGCCGGCCGCATCGATGCCGACTTCGGCGGCTACGACGCCTTCCGGACCCAGTTGTCCGAGGCCGGTCTCACCCAGTTCGGTTCGGGCTGGGCATGGCTGGTCGAGCAGGACGGCAAGCTCGCCATCATGAAGACCCCCAATGCCGACCTCCCCATGAAGCACGGGGCCAAGGCGCTGTGGACGGTCGACGTGTGGGAGCACGCCTACTACATCGACTACCGCAACCTGCGGGCCAAGTTCATCGATGTGGTCCTCGACAACCTCATCGACTGGAACACGGTCAACGCCAACCTGGCGGCCTGAGCCCGGCCGCTCCGGCGGTCATTCCGGTACTCCGTCGACGGGGCCCCTGTGGGGGCCCCGTTGCGCGTACCCTCGGCGCTCGTGAACCTCCTCGCCGTCACCGATCCCGAGGCCCTGGCCGCCGCCTGTGGCAAGAATCCGGGCTGGATCTGCGAGAGGGTGTTCGAGGCCACCGACTCCAAGGGATGGTCGAAGGCGGCCGAGTGGGTGGTGGCCAAGCCCCTCACCGTGATCGTCACGGTGCTCGTCGCCGCCATCGTGGCCCGCGTCGGTCGGTGGTTGGTCAGTCGTTCGATGAGCCGACTGCTGGCCTCGCAGGGGGGTGGACGTCGTCACGAGAGCGAACTGCGGCGCCGTACCTCGCAGATGATCCTGTCGTCGGGTGACTCCTCCCAACGCGCCCAGGCCCGATACGAGACCCTCACCGCCGTGTTCCGCTCGATCGTGACGGCGATCGTGTGGTTGGTGGCGTTGTTCGTGATACTCGACACCTTCGGCATCAGTCTCGGACCGCTGTTGGCCACCGCCGGCATTGCCGGCATCGCCCTCGGTTTCGGCACGCAGACGATGGTGCGCGACTTCATCACCGGCTTCTTCATCGTGGCCGAGGACCAGTTCGGCGTCGGCGACACCATCGACCTCGGCGGCGGGGCCAAGGGCGTGGTCGAGCGGGTCACACTGCGGTCGACCCATCTGCGCGATCCCGAGGGCACCGTGTGGCACGTGGCCAACGGCCAGATCACCCGCGTGGCCAACAAGTCCCAGGAATGGGCCCGGGCCCTCATCGACGTGGTGCTGCCCTACGAGGCCGACATCGAAGTGGTCAGTGGGGTCATGCAGGAGGTGGCCGACTCGATGCAGGCCGACGCCACCTGGGCCCCTCGCATCCTCGAACGGGCCGAGATCTGGGGCATCCAGGAGTTCGACGCCGATGGCGTGCACGTGCGCATGGTCATCAAGACCGAACCGGCCGCTCAGTTCGGGGTACTGCGCGAACTTCGCGGGCGGCTCAAGATCACCTTCGATGCGCGCGGGATCGCCTTCGCCTACGCCGGCGGCCCCTCCGAGGTGATCCTCACCGACGCTCCGCGGCCGAAACCGGCGCCGACGACGACGACGCAGCCGAACATGCCCGACTCAGACGGTGTCGTCGGCGCCGAGCACGACGTCGATCCCGCTGTCGGATCCGACGGCGACGACGACTGACGCAGCATTCGCCGCCTCGCGCACGTCCTCCTGCACGGACTCGAACGCGGCGGCGCGGGCGTGGGAATCGGTGACCGTCACCGCGTCCACCGGCCACTTCAGCGAGCGCTTGGCCTCGGTCTTGGCCCGACGCACGGCCGACAGCACCTCGGCGGCCACGGCGAAGGCGGCCGGGTCACCATCGGCGGCGGCGTCGCGCACCGACGAAGCATCCGGCCATGGAGCCCGGTGCACCGAACCGGTCTGCCACCACGACCACACCTCTTCGGTGACAAAGGGGAGGAACGGGGCGAACAGTCGCAGCAGGGTGGACAGCGCCAACTGCAGTGCCGCCTGGGCTGACCGGGCGGCGTCGTCACCCCGGCTGCCGTAGGCCCGGGCCTTGACCAGCTCGAGGTACTGATCGCAGAACAGCCAGAAGAAGGCCTCGGTGCGCTCGAGGGCGCGGGCGTAGTCGTAGGTGTCGAAGGCTCGGGTGGTCTCGTCGACGAGCGCGGCGAGGTCGGCGAGCATGGCCCGGTCCAGCGCCTCGGTGATGTGCACCGGGTCGTCGAACCGGGCCGATCCGTCACCGCCGCCGAGACCGAGGGCGAATCGGCTGGCGTTGAGCAGCTTGATGGCCAGACGTCGGCCGATCTTCATCTGGCCCTCGTCGAAGGCCGTGTCGGTTCCCGGACGGGCACTGGCCGCCCAGTAGCGCACGGCATCGGCGCCGTACTGCTCCAGCAGGTGCAGGGGGGTGACGACGTTGCCCTTCGACTTCGACATCTTCTTGCGGTCGGGATCGAGCACCCACCCCGAGATGCCGGCGTTGCGCCACGGGATCGAATCGTGCTCGAGATGGGACCGCACCATGGTGGAGAACAGCCACGTGCGGATGATCTCGTGCGCCTGCGGTCGCAGGTCCATGGGGAACGTGCGGGCGAACAGGTCGTCGTCCTCGCCCCAGCCGGTGGCGATCTGCGGGGTCAACGACGAGGTGGCCCACGTGTCCATCACGTCGGGATCGCCGGTGAATCCACCGGGCACGTCGCGCTGATCGGCCGTGTAGTCCGGCGGCACGTCGGTGGCGGGATCAACAGGCAGCGCGTCCTCGGCGGCGAGGATCGGGCGGTCGTGCACCGGGTTGCCGTCGGCATCGACCGGGTACCACACGGGGAACGACACGCCGAAGAACCGCTGGCGACTGACCAGCCAGTCGCCGTTGAGGCCGTTCACCCAGTTCTCGTAGCGCACGCGCATGTGCGGCGGGTGCCAGTGCAGTTCACGGCCACGGTCCAGCAGCGCGTCGCGCAGCGGGAGGTCCCGACCACCGTTGCGCAGGTACCACTGTCGGCTGGTGAGGATCTCCAGCGGCCGGTCGCCCTTCTCGAAGAACTTCACCGGATGGGTGATGGCCTTCGGCTCTCCATCGAGCTCACCTGAGGCGCGCAGCAACTCGACGATGCGGTCCTGCGCCTGCTTGATCTTCTTCCCGCCCAGAGCGGTGAACGCCTCCACGGCGTCGTCGCCGGCGGCGACGATCCCCTCGGGGGTCTCGGTCGCGCTCCGGCCGTCGAGGGTGATGATCGGTCGGGTGTCGAGTTGCAGCTCCCGCCACCAGATCACGTCAGTCAGATCGCCGAAGGTGCAGATCATGGCGATACCCGAACCCTTGTCGGGATCGGCCAACTCGTGCGCCTTCACCGGCACTTCCACCCCGAACAGCGGCGTGCGCACGGTCGAGCCGAACAGCGGCTGGTAGCGCGCGTCGTCGGGATGGGCCACGAGCGCGACGCAGGCGGCCAGCAGTTCGGGGCGCGTGGTCTCGATGACGATCGGCTCGCCCATGTCGGTGCGGGTGAACGGCAGACGGTGGTAGGCGCCGGGGAGTTCGCGGTCCTCCAGTTCGGCCTGCGCCACCGCACAGCGGAAGTCGACGTCCCACAGCACCGGCGCCTCGGCCTGGTAGGCCTCGTCGCGCTGGTAGTTGCGCAGGAAGGCGCGCTGGGCGACTCGTCGACAGTGATCGTCGATGGTGGCGTACGTCATCGACCAGTCCACCGACAGACCCAACGTGCGGAACAGTTCCTCGAAGGCCTTCTCGTCCTCGGCGGTCAGCGTGGTGCACAGCTCGATGAAGTTGCGTCGACTCACCGCCACCGGAGGCTTCTTCTGCTCCTCCTTGGGGCGATCGGCGACCGGGACCGGCGTGGCCAGTGTCGGGTCGTAGGGCAGCGTCGGATCGCACTGCACGCCGTAGTAGTTCTGCACGCGACGTTCGGTGGGCAGCCCGTTGTCGTCCCAGCCCATCGGGTAGAAGACCGACTTGCCCCGCATGCGCTGGTAGCGGGCGATCGTGTCGGTGTGGGTGTAGGAGAACACGTGACCCACGTGCAGCGAGCCGCTCACGGTGGGCGGGGGTGTG
>JBJTGD010000235.1:0-9094 GCA_046093735.1 Acidimicrobiia bacterium
CATCATCGACTCGGCGCCGGAGCGTCGAAGTTCGCCGAAGACGTGAAGCACGCGCACGGATCGTTCCCGTGGGAGAGTCGGTCCAGTACTCGAAATGGAAGTCATGGTAGCGATCCGTGTTCGTGGAGGGTGAGGATGCGCCGCATCGTGCGCACTGTCGATCCGGATCTGCTCCACCTCACCGGCGAGCCCTGGTCCATCGCCGCAGGTCAGTGTCTGGCCACCCGACGCCCCGTGGTGGTGCACGGAGCGGAGATCGTCTTCCGTTCTGGATCCGCCGCCGAGATCGCCCTGCGTGCCCGACTCTGTCGACGGAACCTGCCCCGAATCGCCGGTTACGTGGGATGGAACTCACTGGCGATCGGGACGGCCCGCACCGAAGGGCTCCCGGCCTCCACCCCGACGCTGGTGGCGCCCGCCGAGGTACCCGATCCGCAGTCCTTCGCCACCTCATCGGCCGGACGGGCCGGATTCCGAGCGGCGCGTGGCTGGGCCGATGACGATGTCGTGGTGGGCTTCGTCGGTCGCTACTCCCCCGAGAAGGGCCTTGGATGGCTCCTGGACGCCGTCGGGCGGACCACGTCGCCGAATCTCCGACTCGCCTGCTTCGGAGAGGGACCGGAGGCCAACGTCGTGCGCGATGCCGCCGACCGCAGCGACGGACGCATCACGGAAAACGGGCCGCTGCCTCTCGAGCGGATTCCCGAACTGATGGCCTCGCTCGACGTGCTGGCCATCCCCTCGGTGGCCACCGACGGGTGCCTCGAGCAGTTCGGCCGAGTCGCCGTCGAGGCGATGCTGGCCGGGACCCCCATCGTGTCCAGCGATTCGGGCGCCCTCCCCGAAGTCGTCGGCGACGCCGGGATCGTGGTGACCGAACGCGACACCGAGGCACTGGCCCGTGCCCTCGACGCGATCGCCCACGACCCCGAGCGACGCGCCGAGCTGGCGGAGATCGGGCGGGCGCGGGCGCAGGCGCACTACGCCCCTGACACGATCGCCGGACGGATCGTCGGATTCTGGCGAGACCTCGTTCCCGACGCTTACAGCACCGCAATCGACACAACCGCCGCGATCGACTCGGTCAACTCGAGCATCGCGGTGCAGCGCGATCGCTCGGATGATCCGGCACCGGTGGTGGCGGTGCTCATGGCCTCGCACGATCGCATGGCCAGCACGCTGCGCTGCCTCGAGGGTCTGCATGCCCAACGCGAGTGCGCAGCCAGGCTGGAGGTGTTCCTCGTCGACGACGGGAGCACCGACGGCACCGCCGCCGTCGTGGCCCAACGATTCCCCGAGGTGCGCGTGATCCGGGGTGACGGCTCGCTGTTCTGGTCGGGAGCGATGCGGCTGGCGCAGTCGGCGGCCCGGCGTGTGCAGCCCGACTTCCTGCTGTGGCTGAATGACGACGTTTACCTCGACGACGATGCGCTGGCGAGACTGTTGCGTGCCCACGAGACACTGATCGACCGCGGTGGGAACACGGTGATCGTCGTGGGCGCACTCGGTGATCCCCACCGGGATGAGACCTCGTACTCAGGGGTGAACAGGCCGGATCCGAGGCGTCCCACGCAGTTCGAACTCGTCGAGCCCACCGATGGACTCCAGCCCTGCGACACGATGCACGGCAACCTCGTGCTCGTTCCCGAGATGGTCTTCCGCCGCCTCGACGGATTCGACGGTTCGTTCCACCATGCGATGAGCGACTACGACTTCGGGCTCCGGGCCTCCGAGCAGGGCTGCCGAGTCTGGTTGGCGCCCGGCACCTTCGGGACCTGCCCTCGTGACCACGCCGAGCAACCGTGGACGGACCGACGCCTCGGGATCGTCCGCCGCGCCCGCATGTTGGTCTCACCCAAGGGCCTGCCCCCCGGCGACTGGCTGCGGTTCACCCGTCGACATGCCGGGGCCCGGTGGCCGCTGTTCTTCGTCTCGCCCTATGCCCGGTTCGTCGCCGGGATCATGCGTCGAACACCATCGGTCGAACCCCCGACGCACGCAGCGCCCCCGCCCGAGAAGCCCAGAAATCGGGCGGAGCTCGCGCCGCTGCGGGTCTTGCACGTGTTCCACGAACTGCGCCGTTCGGGCGCGGAGACGATGATGCACTGCGCCCGAGAACTCTGGACAGAGGAAGGGATCGACTGCGAACTCGTGGCCGTGGGTGAGTCGATGGGCGACTTCGCCCCCGAACTCGCTGCCCGTGGCTACCGGATCCACCATCTCCAGCCCGGTCCCCGGGCACTGATGACGGGATTCCTCGCGCTGCTCCGACGAGACCGACCCGACGTCGTCCACATCCACACCGAGCGGGCCGGCTTCTGGCTCGCGCTCCTCGCCCGATCGTTCGGCGCCGGGGTGGTGCAGTCGGTCCACACCATGTTCGCCTTCACCGGACCGCTGCGCGCCGAGCGGCGCGTCCAGCGTTGGATCATGCGTCGCCTCGGCGTGCGGTTCGTGGCCGTGAGCCCTGACGTCGCCGACCACGAACGAGCACACTTCGGGAACTTCGCCGAGGTGATCCTCAACTGGGTCGACCTCGAACGATTCACCCCCGCATCATCCGACGAACGATCGGCGGCACGGCGCTCCCTCGGCGTGGGTGACGATGACTTCGTCGTGCTCACCGTGGGCAACTGCTGGTCCATGAAGAACCATTCACTGGTCATCGAGGCCATCTGCCACCCGACGACCGCCACCGACGTCGTGTACCTCCACGTCGGTGATGACTCCGTCGACGCCGGCCCCGCCGAACGACGGATGGCGTCGGACTCCTTGCGTGCACCGGCGATCCGATTCCTCGGGGCCCGACCGGACGTGCCCATGCTGCTGCATGCCGCCGATGTCTTCGTCATGCCGTCGTCGTACGAGGGCAGCGGCATCGCCGCAGTTGAGGCCCTGGCCACCGACACGCCAGTGATCGTGGGCGACGCACCCGGACTGCGCGACCTCCATCTGCTCGACCCCGAGGTGCGCCTCGTCCCCCTCGACGCCGACGCCATCGCCGACGCCATCGCCAAGGTTCGTCGGGCCCTCGAACTCGGCGAACTCGGTGGCCGAGGCCGGGAGACCGCCGTCCGTTGGTTCGATCCCGTGAGCGGGACCGCCCGACACGCCGTGCTGTACCGGGCCGTCGCCGGAGCACGACACCGATGAGGATCGTGGTCACCGGCCAGGCCGACCTGCGGATGCTCGCCGATCTCCTCGACCCGACCGACGCGCTGCCGATCGGCATGGGGGGCATCCCGCCCGTGCACGAGATCCGGATGCTCCTGACCCGCGGCCACGACGTGACGCTGGTGACGCTCGATCCGACGATCACCGAGGAGCTGGTGCTCCGCGGCCCGGCCCTGACCGTGCATGTCGGACCCTGTCGGCCGAAACGGGCGATACGCACGCTTCACCGGGCCGAGCGTCGCTATCTCAGCGCAACCATCCGTGCGCTCGGGCCCGACGTGGTGCACGCCCACTGGACCTACGAGTACGCCCTCGCCGCTCTGGACACCGGCATCCCCACCGTGGTCACCGTCCACGACGCCCCGCTCCGGATGGTGCGGTGGAACCTGCCCCGCCATGGTGCCGGCAGCCCCCTCCGCCGGCTGGCCCGGACGACGCACTGGATCCTGCGGGCATCCATGGCCTGGCGCGTGGCTCGACGGTCGCGGCTCAACATCGCCGTCTCACCGCACACCCGCGACCATTTCGAGCGCATCATGCGCAGCCCGGGTGAGATCGAAACCATTCCCAACCTCATGGCCGCCGAGTCGTGGCTGGCGATCATGGCGGGGGCGCCGACCGAGTGGAACCCGACCCAGCGCCCCTTCCGCTGCGTGTCCGTGCTCGGGACGTGGGGGGACCTGAAGAACAGCAAGACCCTCCTCGAGGCGTTCGCCCGGGTGCTCGCCTCCGGTCTCGACGCCCGGCTCGCGCTCGTCGGAGTCGACTTCGGGACGGAGGGCGAGGCGGCCCGCTGGGCGCGCGTCCGCAACCTGACGGAGGGGGTGGAGTTCGTGGGTCCGCTCACCAATCGCGCCGTGCTCGACCTGCTGGCATCGGCCGATGTCCTCGTCCATCCCTCGCGTGAGGAGGCGTGCGGGATGGTCATCACCGAAGCACAGTTGGTATCGACGGCGGTGATCGGAGGATCGGACAGCGGCGGGGTACCGTGGACTCTGGGCTACGGCGTCGCAGGGGTGCTGGTGGACATCGATTCAGCCGACCAACTGGCCGATGCCATCGTCGCGGTGGCCCGGGATCACGATCGGCGACACGATCTGGCCCGTTCCGGCCACTTCCTCGCCGTGCGACGCCATGAACCCGAGACGCTGATCACTCGCATCGAATCGGTCCTGCAACGAGCCATAGATGCTCCGACAACCGGCCCCCGGCCTCGGACGGCCCGATGATCACCACCGCCGTCGTCCTCCTCGTCGGCGCCTGCGGCTTCGTCGCCGTCGCCGTGGGCATCGCCCGCAAGCCGGAGTTCGCCGTGGTGCTCGTGCTCCTCAGCGAACTGGCCGTGAGTCGCTATGCCCTGCCCCCGCTGTCGTTCGGGTCGCTGACCATCTTCCTCAACGACCTGCCCACACTGGCCCTGCTCGCCGCCGTCGTCATCCGCCCCTATCTCGGCGTGGCGCGGCGGCGGTTCTCGATGACCCTGCTCGTCGTTCTGCTCCTCGCCGTGCTGGGCCTCGCCCGCGGGATCCGGGTCTTCGGCCTGCAGGTCGCCGGCAACAACTCCCGAGAGATCCTGGCCTTCGCCGCCGCCGCCCTCTTCTTCAGCACCGTGGTCATCACGCCGAAGTTCATCGATGCGCTGCGGCGATGGTTCACCGTCACCGGCGGGGTGCTCATCGTCACGGCCCTGCTCTTCTGGGCGCAGAACGGGTTCGGTGGATTCAGCACCTCTGGTCAGCGCGCCCTGCGCGGTCTGGAGGCACTCATCCTGCTTCTCGCCACCATCATCACCATCGTCGTTCCCTACGGCCGGACCCGAACGAGGAACCTCACCCTTCCCATCATCGGGTTCATCGTCCTCGTGCTCACCGTGCAACGGTCGGTGGCGGTGGCCGGCATCATCGCGCTCATCGTCATCGTGTTGATCGGCGGCCGTGTCCGGACCCGTCGGAGTTCGACCGTGACCCGATTCCTGCTCGTGATCGGCGGCTTGGCCGTGGGCTTCCTCGTGCTCGCCGGCCCCACCGGCGTGACGCAGGACCTCGGCACCGCACTGGGTACGTCCACGACCCAGGAGGGAACGTTCAGTTGGCGACTCGAGGGCTGGCGCATCCTGATCAGCGAACAGCTCTCCGGTTCGGTACCCAGCATCGTCGTCGGCGAACCCGCGGGGTCGAGCAACCTGCGGGTCATCGGCGAGTCGATCGTGACCGTGGCGCCCCACAGCGAGTACGTGTCACTGTTCAAGTCAGTCGGAATCGTCGGCCTCGCACTCATGGTCTGGCTGCTGGTGGCCACGTTCCGCAGGAACGTCGTGAACGTGCGGAGCGAGTACACCTTCACCGCCACCGTCGGACTGCTGTTCGCCACCATGCTGGCGTCACTCGTCGTCTACTTCATCACCTATTCGTCCGGTCTGACCGGTGGACTGGTCGTCGGCCTGTCGGTGAGCCTGGCGTGGTTCGGGGCCGTCGATCCCGAGCGCGAGGCCGCCGGACCCGAGATGGAGCCGTCGCTGCCCGTCGCCCCGCCGACGACGGTGCCGACGTCGCGTCGGGGTGCGCCGCCGCCCATCGATCAGCCGGTGCTCTCGTGAGTCGGTCAATGACCATCGACCGATGAGTATCGACCGATGAGCATCTACACCGGTGATCGACCCGATCTGCTGCGATTCGTCGAGCCCCCGTGTGCCAGTGTGCTCGATGTCGGGTGCGGCGCCGGGGGTCTCGCCACGCTCCTGCGTTCCCGCGGTGCGGAACGGGTCGTGGGGATCGAACCCGACGCCGATCGGGCGACCACAGCGGCCGCGGTCGCCGACCGGGTGATCGTGTCGACGGTCGAGGAGGCCCTCGACCAACATCTGGGAACGACTCGATTCGACCTCATCGTGGTGTCGGATGTCCTCGAGCACCTCGTCGACCCGTGGACGGTCACGGAGCGTCAGGCGGCTCATCTGGAACCGAACGGTCGTCTCCTGCTCTCGGTGCCCAACGTGGGCAACCAGGAGGTCGTCAAGCAACTCGTGCGGCGCGGCGACTGGCGCTACGACGACACCGGCATGTTCGATCGCACCCATCTGAGCTGGTTCGGGCGTTCGACTCTGCGCCAGTTGCTCGATCGGGCCGGCCTTGTTCCCCAGCGGTGGGGAGCGCGTCTGGCCTTCGGTGTCGGACCGCTCTACACCACCCGTCTCGTCGACGATGCCACTCGCATCCCGTCGATCGCCATCTTCCAGCACCACGTGCTGGCGCAACGGGCCTGAGGACCACCTCCACTCGTTCACCGGCGGTCTCCCGACAGCTCGCAACCGAGCGTGTGGTAGCAACGTGGCCATGAGGGTCCTGGTGCTCGTGCTCTCGGTCGATCGTGAACCGTGGCGCTCCATCGAACGCGACGGTCAACGCGCCACTTGGGCGGCGCCCTCGACCCTCGACCTCGACGTCCCCGTTCGTTACTACCGGGGCCGGCGCGCCGGGGTGGCGCGTCTCGGCGTGGGCACCACGACGCGACTGCTCCGGTGGATGGGATCCGAACGTCCCGATGGCCGTGCCGCGATCATCCGAGAAAGTGTCCTGCGTCGGATCGGCCGGCACTACAGCACGACCGGTGCCACGACGGTCGATGGCCTCGTCCGCACCCGCGTGCCCGAGACCTATTCGATGGTGGCGACGAAACTGTTCGTCGCACTGCGTCACGTGCTGCTCACCGAGGAGTTCGACTTCCTGCTCCGCACCAACTCCTCGACCTACATCGATCGCCGCCGTCTGCTCGACCACGCGTCACGAGTGACCGTGTCGGGCTACTGGGGCGGATTCCCGGGCGAGGTCGACGACATCGCCTTCACGTCAGGGGCCGGGACACTTCTCAGCCGTGACGTCGTCGAGGCGGCCGTGGAGGCGGCGCGGGACTGGGACTGGAGTCGCATCGATGATGTGGCGATCGGGGCCGTCCTCACGTCGCTCGGGGTCGAACGTCAGATACTCGATCGACCAGTCGTGACATCGGCGGACGACGTGGCCGCTACCGATCTGCACGCCTTCATGTGGCGCTGCAAGGGCGTCGGTGAGCGCAACGACGTCTCCACCATGCTGGCGCTCCACGAGGCCCTCGGTCACCGCCACTGATCCGACCCCGATCGACTGTTGCACCGACCCACGCCGGCGCAGGTTCGATGCCAGTGACGAAGGCCCGCCGCTGAACTCGTTCAGCCGTTGACGGCCATCAGCCGATGACGCGCCTCACCCGATGCCCTGCAGTCGGGCGTTCCGGGCGAAGTCGGGCACCCGGGCGAGGACCTCGTCGAAGGAACCGGTGGCCACCAGTCGGCCGTGATCGAGCACCACCACCACATCGGCGTGGCGCACGGTGGCGAGACGATGGGCGATCACGACGATCGTCACCCGACCCTCGAGGTCGTCGAGCACGGCTCCGATCTCGCTCTCGGTGGTGGCGTCGAGCGAACTGGTGGCCTCGTCGAGCACGAGGAACGACGGCTCCCGGAACAGGGCGCGGGCGATGCCGAGTCGTTGCCGCTGTCCACCCGAGACCCTGGCCCCGCGCTCACCGAGCACCGACCAGATCCCGTCGGGCATGGCCCGCACCACATCGTCGACCCGGGCCGATCGGAGCGCAGTCCACACCCGGTCCTCGTCGATCCGGTCCCGGTCGACCCCGACCGCCACGTTCTCGGCGATTGAGCGATTGGTGAGGAACACGTCCTGCGCCACGAAGGCGGCACGCACGCCCACCGATCCGTCGACCTTCCACTCGATCGAACCCGACGCCGGCTCGAGGAGCCCGAGCATCATGTCGCCCAACGTCGACTTGCCCGCTCCCGTGCTGCCGACCAGCGCGATGCGTCGTCCGGCGGGAACCACGAGATCGATGTCGCACAAGACGTCGCGGGTGGAGGACGGATAGCGGAAGGTGACACCGGTCAATCGGAGACACGGCGCAGGAAGCACCGCATCGTGATCGACGGCCCCCGGGACGGCGGTGGCGACGGGTGATCGCGGGAGTTCGAGCAGCGGCCGAGCCGGCGCGAACTGACCCACGGCGTTGGCCATCCCGGCACTCGCCGACTGGAGTCGGAGCAACGACGGCAGGATCCGCCCACTGGCGACGACGAAGATGGTGGTGGCGGCGACGACTCGTGGCGAACCACCCCGCAGGGCGACACTCGCCGCCATGGCGATCATGGCCAGCACCAGCGCCAGTTCGAGCACATAGCGCGGGAACTGGTTCCACGCCTGCGCGTCGGCGGCTCGACGGGCATAGCGCTCATCGGCCACCGCCAACCTCGACTGGGCCGACGCCCCGGTGTCGTAGAGACGCTCCTCGCGGGACAGACCCACGGACTCGGCGACGACTTCATTGACGTCCACCGAAGCCAGGGCGAATTCCGTGCTGAAGCGGCTCAGTCGCGGCGTGGCCACCCGCGAATGGAGCACGAACGTACCGGCGAACACCAGGCACACGAGGGCGAACAGCAGTGGGTCGACGAAGACCAGGAAGACCGCCATGACCGAGATGAGCGCGAGCTCGGCGAATCTCATCAGGCTGTTGGTGAGCACCATCGTCAACGCACGTGACCCGCCACGAACGCCCTCGATAACCGCTTGGGTCGTCAGCATCGAGATTCTCTCGAACGGGGCGCGTTGGACGCGGTCGAGGAGCGATGTCGCCACATCGACCTCGACAGTTGCCAGCATGTGAAGGATCCGCCGGTTGAGGAGCCAGGCGACCACGCTGCGGAGGATGAGCAGCGCCACCCCGACCGCGCCCAGGATGATCAGGGTCGACTCGGCCACCCTCCCGATGAGCGGGATCCGCAGCGTGGGGATCCCCTGGACCCGGGCGAAGGCGGCCCCCGCCATCCATCCCACGAGCAGCACACCGGCGAGATCGAGAACGCTCACCA
>JBJTGD010000236.1:0-2133 GCA_046093735.1 Acidimicrobiia bacterium
CGGTGTGTGGACTGGCCCAACACGGCATCCCGCAGGCCGAACAGGTGATGGAGCACACCACCCGTCTCGCCGGCCGGGTGCTCGAGCAGCTCACCGGCGTGCGCATGACCGTCGGCGCCTGAGCCGACGTTCGGACGGGCGCGCGTTCTCCAGCGCGGACCGGCGCCGGGATCGCCAGCGACCGCTCGCTAGGGTGCGCCCGTGACGAGAGACGGCGCGCTCGATCCGGTCGGACGCATCGAGGAGTTGCGCGCCACGATCCGTCATCACGACGAGCTCTACTACGGGGCCGACGCACCCGAGATACCCGACGCCGAGTACGACGCGCTCCTGCGCGAGCTCGTGGTCCTGGAGACCGAGCACCCCGATCTCCTCACTCCCGACTCGCCCACCCAACGGCCCGGGGGCCGAGCCAGCACCACGTTCGCCCCGGTGGAGCACCGCGTGCCGATGATGTCGCTCGACAACGCCTTCACCGCCGACGAGGTGGCGGCGTGGGCCGAACGCACGCGACGGCGGATCGAGGAACTCGGTGCCGACCGGGAGGCCGGACTGGTGGCCGAACTGAAGATCGACGGCCTCGCCGTGTCGATCCGCTACGAGGACGGAGTGCTGGTGCAGGCCGCCACCCGCGGTGATGGTCGTGTGGGGGAGGACGTGACGGCCAACGTGCGCACCATCGACTCGGTCCCGCACCGACTCCCCGCCGGTGCGCCGCGCGTCTTCGAGGTGCGCGGCGAGGTGTACCTGCCGATCGGCGCCTTCGAGGAGTTGAACCGCGCCCAGGTCGAGGCGGGGGACCGCACGTATGTGAATCCGCGCAACACGGCGGCCGGTTCGCTGCGCCAGAAGGACGCGTCGATCACCGCTACTCGTCGACTGGCGTTCTGGAGCTACCAACTCGGCGAGATGGTCGACGGCCCGACGCTGTTGCGTCACCATGAGATCTTCGAGTTCCTCGCATCGATGGGCTTTCCGGTGAACCCGGAGACGAGGGTGCTGGACGGTCTCGATGCCGCTGTCCTCAAATGTGCCGAGTTGCATTCACGCCGGAACGACCTAGACTACTAGATCGACGGCGTCGTGTTGAAGGTGGATGATCTCTCGCTGCAACGTGAACTCGGGGCCACCACCCGCGCACCACGGTGGGCCATCGCCTACAAGTTCCCGCCCGAGGAGCGCACCACGCGTCTGCTCGGCATCGAGGTGTCGATCGGGCGTACCGGTCGGGCCACCCCCTACGCGCGGCTCGAGCCGGTGTTCGTCGGTGGTTCGACGGTGGAGTTCGCCACCCTGCACAACGAGGATCAGGTGGCGGCCAAAGACGTGCGCCCCGGCGACACGGTCATCGTGCGCAAGGCCGGCGACGTCATCCCCGAGGTCGTCGGCCCGGTGCTGTCCGATCGTCCCAAGGGTCTGCGTCGCTGGAAGTTCCCGACGAACTGTCCGGTGTGCGGCGCATCACTGGTCCGACCCGAGGGTGAGGCCGACGCTCGCTGCCCGAACGGTTCGTGTCCCGCCCGCGTCGCCGGCGCCATCGAGCACTTCGCCTCGCGTGGGGCCATGGACATCGAGGGACTGGGCGAACAGCGGGTGCAGCAGTTGTGCGAACTCGGACTGGTCGTCGATGTCGCCGACCTGTACTCGCTCGACCCGGAGCGACTCGCCGAACTGCCCAAATTCGCGGCGAAGTCGGTGGCCAAGTTGTTGGCCGAGATCGAGTCCTCGAAGGATCGCCCGTTGGCCAACCTGTTGGTCGGGCTCAACATCCGCCATCTGGCGGGTGCCGGTGCCACTGCGCTGGCCTCCCACTTCGGTCACCTCGATCGCATCGAGGCGGCGACGGAGGAGGAATTGGCGGCGGTCGAGGGCGTCGGCCCGGTCATCGCCGGTTCGGTCCACCAGTGGTTCGCCGATCCGGACAACCGGACGATCGTGGCCAAGTTGCGCGCCGCCGGTGTGAACTTCACCGGGCCCGAGACCTCCGCGCTGCCCCAGGTGCTCGACGGGATGATCGTGGTCGTCACCGGGACCCTGGAGGGATTCACCCGGGAGTCGGCCGAGGCGGCCATCAAGGGTCGCGGCGGCAAGTCACCGGGCAGCGTGTCGAAGAAGACCACCGCCGTCGTGGTC
>JBJTGD010000237.1:0-3962 GCA_046093735.1 Acidimicrobiia bacterium
CTTCTTCTCCCAGCAGGTCCGTCAGGGCAATCCGTTCCGTGCCTTCGACCAGCCCACCGGGTTCGACGGTCCCGCCCCCAATCCCTTGTTGCAGAACCAGCCCCTCATGGCCTTCCACCCGCAGATGCTCTACCTGGGCTACGTCGGGTTCACCGTGCCCTTCGCCTTCGCCATCGCTGCGCTGGTCACCGGTCGTGTGGGCGAGGGATGGCTGTTGGCCACCCGACGCTGGACGTTGGTGGCGTGGGGCTTCCTCACCGTCGGCATCATCCTCGGCGCGTGGTGGAGCTACGAGGTGCTCGGGTGGGGCGGCTACTGGGCGTGGGACCCGGTGGAGAACGCGTCGTTGATGCCGTGGTTGACCGGCACCGCCTACCTGCATTCGGTGTTGGTGCAGGAACGTCGCGGGATGTTGCGCGTGTGGAACCTGTCGCTGCTGTGCGCCACGTTCGCCCTCACCATCCTCGGCACCTTCATCACCCGATCGGGCGTGATCGAGTCGGTGCACGCGTTCACCACCTCGGAGATCGGGATCTCACTCATCACGTTCTTCGCCATCATCGTGTTGGTCACCGTCGGGCTCATCGGATGGCGCGGTGATCGACTCCGTGCCCCCGGCCGGATCGACTCGCCGTTGTCGCGAGAAGGCGCGTTCCTCGCCAACAACGTGCTGTTCGCCGCCTTCGCCTTCGTGATCCTGCTGGGCACAATCTTCCCGTTGGTGGTCGAGGCCACCCAGGGAGATCGCATCTCCGTCGGGGTGCCCTACTTCAATCGCATGACGATGCCCATAGGTCTGACGTTGCTCTTCCTCATGGCGGTGGCCCCGGTGCTCCCGTGGCGGAAGGCCAGCGGGGAGCTGCTGCGTCATCGACTGCTGTGGCCGGCATGGATCGGTGTCGGGGCCATGGTCCTGGCCATCGCTCTCGGGTCCCGGGGATTCACCACGGTGCTGGCCTTCGGACTGGGTGGGTTCGCCGCCGGTTCCGCCGGTCGTCAACTGGTGCTGGCCCTGCGTCGGCAGGGCTGGCGAGGACTGGTGGGTCGGGCCAACGGTGGGATGGTCGTGCACCTCGGCGTGGTCATGATCGCCGTGGCCTTCGCCGCCAGCAGCAGTTACGTGCGCCAGGCCGAGTTCACGCTCACACCGGGGGAGTCGGCCCGCTTCGCCGGTCACCAGCTGGTCTACGAGGGTCGTGTCCTGCGTCAGGAGTCGGCCAAGATCGTCGACCAGGTGCTCATCAGCATCGACGGCACCGGACCGTGGGGTCCGTCGCTCAACAAGTTCGCCAACGGCAATCAGACCATCGGCACGCCCTCGGTGCGCACGACGTTGACCGACGACGTGGCGTTGTCGGTCATCGACATCGGGGACGGGGTGGATCCTCCCGTGACGATCCGCGTCACCATCCAACCCCTGGTGGTGTGGTTGTGGATCGGCGGTGGCGTCATGGCCCTCGGCACGTTGTTGGCCGTGTTCCCCGGGCGCCGGCGCGATCCGCTGGCCCCGGTGTCGGCCCCGGTTCCCGCCCGTGAGACGGTGCGCACATGAGCGCCGTCGGTCCCGGCACCGATGCCACTGTCGATGTCGTCGCCGAGCGGACCGGCGGGTCACGCGTGGCCCGCAACGCCGCCATCGTCGTCGGTGTCGTCCTCGCCGCGCTCATCGTGCTGCTGGCCACCCGGGGTACGAGCACACCGATCTCCAGTCGGATCGTCGGACAGGCCGCGCCGTCCTTCTCCGGTACGACGCTCGACGGTTCGACATGGTCGATGTCCTCGCACCGCGGCGAATGGGTCGTGGTCAACTTCTTCGCCACCTGGTGCACGCCGTGTCGACTCGAGGATCCCCAGATCCAGCAGTTCGTCGAGTCGCATCGCACCGATCCGGTGGCCGTGATCAGTGTGGCCTTCTCCGATGATGCGCAATCGATCCGGGAGTACTGGACGACCGAGCGCAACACCTGGCCGGTGATCCCGGCCGACACCGGTTCGATCGCGCTCGACTACGGCGTGACCAAGGTGCCGGAGTCCTATGTCGTGGCCCCCAGTGGGCTCGTGGTCGCCGGCTTCTACGGCGGGGTCACCGCCGCCGGACTCGACCAGGTGATCGCCGACAACGGAGGGATGTCGGCCGCCGCCGTGGTGGCCCGATGAGCGGCGGTGTGCTCGCCGTCGGTTCTCCTGTGCGTCGTTGGGGACCGTGGATCGCCATGGCGGTGGTCGCCGTGGCCGTGCTGTCGGTGGCTGCCTTCGGTTCCCGCAGCGCGCCGACAGCTCAGGATCGCGTCACCTCGCTGTCACGGACGGTGAAGTGTCCCGTGTGCTCGGGCGAGTCCGTGGCCGAGTCCAACGCGCCGGCGTCCCAGGAGATCCGGCGGCAGATCGCCGAGCAGATCCAGAAGGGTCAGACCGACGACGAGATCCGTCAGTACTACGTGTCGCGCTATGGCGATGCCATCCTGCTCACGCCACCGGCCTCGGGAGTGAGCGCGCTGGTATGGATCCTGCCGGTGGTGGCGTTGGCCATCGGCGGTGCGGTATTGGTCATTGTCTTCCGCCGATGGAGCTCGGCACCCGAGCAGCACGCCACCGACGCCGACCGCGCCCTGGTGGACGCCGCCCGACACAGCGGCGACGGTGTCGGGGTCGAACCGTGACCACGACGGGCGGAGGGGGCACCGCCGCTCGCCGTGCCGCTCGTGAACGGGTGCAGTCGGCGCGCACAGGCGGTGGTCCCGCTCGTACCGGAGGAGCGACGGCGCCCGACGACGCGTCGGTCCCGGGCCCCGGCGCGCGTCGGATCGCCGATCCCGATCGTCTGGCCGCGCGGGAGGAGGAGCGTGACTTCCTGTTGCGGTCGTTGGCCGATCTCGAGCGCGAGCACGCCGCCGGTGATGTCGATGACGAGGACTACGCCGCGCTGACCGATGACTACACCGCCCGCGCTGCCGCGGTGTTGCGGGCCATCGACGACCGGGAGCGGATCGTGCGCGCCGCTCGGCCGCGTCGCGACTGGCGGCGCACGGCGGCGGTGTTGGTGACCGTCGGGGTCCTGGCCGGCGGCGCGGGATGGTTCGTGTTCCGCGATTCGGGGGCGCGCGCTCCGGGTCAGGGTCTCACCGGTGATGTACGTCAGGACAGCGCCAATCTCATCCTCCAGGCCCAGGGCCTGACCGGTCAGGCGCAGGCCGCTCTGCAGGCGGGGGATCCGACCAAGGCCGTCCAGTCGTTCCAGTCGGCGATCGAGACCTACTCACGGGCCCTCGAACTCTCGCCGGGCAATGTGGAGGCGATCACCTACCGGGCGTGGGTCCTGCACACCGTGGCCATCAACAGCGAAGCGGCGGTGGGCGCCGAACTCGACCAACGGGCCCGACGGGGACTCGACGAGGCCATCGCCATCGACCCGACCTACAGCGACGCCCGGGTGTTCCGCGCCATCCTCGGGCGCAACGCCGGTCAGTGGGCCGCCGCGCAGGCCGATCTCGATGCCGTCGACATGACGACCATCCCGCCGTTCATGACCTCGATGGTCAACTCGGTGCGAGCCGACGTGGCGGCCCGGCGAACCGGCTGACGTCTCAGCGACGGTCGATCGGCGGCACGTACCGACCGCGATGCGGTCGGCCCTCGGAGAACTCGACGATCCACATCGAACCCTTGTGGACGACCAAGGGATCGTCGGTCTCCATGCCATTGACCATCAGTCGACGCAGCAGCGCCGGGAGCACGTCGCCGTGGCTGCAGGCCACACCGTCGACGGCATCGAGTTCGATCAGCAGGGCGTGGGCCGCATCGCCGTCCATGCCTTCGACGAAGGCCTCGCTGGCCTCCACCTCCAGACCGTTGGCCGAGGCCAGGGGTTGCACGGTCTGGACGCAGCGCAGGTAGGAGCTGGACACGATGCGCCCGACGGCGACGTCGGCCAGATCGGTCACCAGCGCCATCGACTGGGTCCG
>JBJTGD010000238.1:0-5344 GCA_046093735.1 Acidimicrobiia bacterium
GTCGTCGAAGGTGCGCACTCCGGCGCCGCGCAGCGCCGCTGCCTGCAGCTCGCCGATGTCGATGGTGAGCAGCACGTGCGGGTGGAACCGACCGTGCTCTCCGGGACCCGCCGGTGCTCGACCGCGCACTGGGCCATCGCCACCAACGCGTCGGCCGTGCGTCCGGCCATCGTTCGCGGCGGACCGATCGGTTCGCCGTGGTCGTCGACGGCTTCGGGCACATCGAACACCCGCAGAGCGGCGGCCACGATCGCCGCGTCGGCACCGTGCAGCACGCCGCTGATCGACAGAGACTGATCGAGCAGCGTGGCGACGTAGACGCCGGACGACCGTTCGTCGAAGTCGCCCGGCCCGTCCTCGGACTCGGCGCACCGCACCCATTGGCGCAACGCCAACTCGGTGTTGCGGACGTCGAGCGGTGCCACCACCTCGATCACCATCGCCGCATCGTCGGCGAAGCGTTCGACGAACCGGGTGGGGATCGCCGTGACCCTGGCGTCGACCTTGGCCCGCGACACCGCTCCCGCCCGCCATGCCGCCACCACCGTCGGCCATGATCGGAGTCGATCGACGCGTCGGGCCTCGAAGGCGGCGTCGCTCCTCGACGCTCCGCCCTCGTGCAGCAACCACGTGCACAGGGAGGTGGCACCGTCGTCGGTCCATGCCTCGTCGGTCTCGAACCGCACCTCGGTCTCGTGCACGATCGACTCGAGGCGTTCGATGAGGGCGCGCACCCGACGGAGACCGGCGCCGTCCGCTGGGGCGGCACAAGTCGCCAGTCGGCCCACGGCCTCCTCGACCTCGGCCACCGCCAACTCGAACAGCATCTCGACCCTCCCCGACTCGCCGAACTACTCGTGCACCGACTCGAACGCCCACTCGAACGCCGGACTGGCGCTGCCCACTGACGCCGCCCGCCGCCATCACCCGAACGCACCACCCTCGGGCCTCGGCCCGGCCTCCGCACCAACGGTTCGTAGGATGGCCCGATGACCGAGCGCTACTGGATCGAGACGCTCGGCTGTCCGAAGAACCAGGTCGACTCCGACAAGCTCGTCGGCACCCTCCAGGCCGACGGTCTGCTCCCCGCCGATCGACCCGAGGACGCCGATGTGGTGGTGGTCAACACCTGCGCCTTCGTCGAGCAGGCCCGACAGGAGTCGATCGACGTGGTCCTCGGCCTCGATGCCGTCCGCGCCCCCGGGGCCCGTCTCGTCGTCACCGGCTGCATGGCCGAGCGCTACGGCACCGAACTGGCCGAAGCCCTACCCGAGGCCGATGCCGTCGTCGGCTTCGGTGTGCCGGTGGTGCTGGGCCCCACCCGCACCCCGGCCTTCGACCTGCTCAACCTGCCCCGACCCCGATCGCGCACCCCATGGGCCTATGTGAAGGTGGCCGAGGGATGCGATCGGGCCTGCGGGTTCTGCGCCATCCCGTCGTTCCGCGGTCCCCAGCGGTCGCGGGCGCTGGCCGACATCGTCGCCGAGGTGGAGGCACTCGACGTGCGCGAGGTGGTGCTGGTGGCGCAGGACCTTGCCGCCTACGGACGTGATCAGGGGGTGGGGGAGCGGGCCATCGTCCCGCTGGTGCGCAACATCGCCGACATGGTCGCCCGGGTGCGACTGCTCTATCTCTACCCGTCCGATCTCACCGACGAGTTGATCGACACCATCTGCGCCACCGACGTGCCCTACTTCGACCTGTCGCTCCAGCACGTGTCGGCCCCGCTGCTGCGGCGCATGCGTCGATGGGGTGACGGCGACCGGTTCGCCCGCCGCATGGCCGACATCCGCGCCCGCCGACCCGACGCCGTGTTCCGCTCGAACTTCATCGTCGGCTATCCCGGCGAGACCGAGTCCGATCACGATCGTCTCCTCGACTTCGTGGCCGAGGCCGGACTCGACTGGTGCGGCTTCTTCCCGTTCAGCCGGGAGGAGGGGACCCATGCCGCCACGCTCGACGAACAGGTGCCCGACGGGCTGATCGCCGAACGGCTGGCCGAACTCGGTGAGCTCCAGGACGGCATCACCGCCGCCCGACGTGACCAATTGCTCGGCGCGCGGGTCGAAGTACTCGTGGACGCACCCGGACGAGCCCGGACCTGGCGCGAGGCGCCCGAGATCGACGGGATCGTCGTGGTCCCCGACCACCTCCCGGTCGGGCAGTTCGTGGCGGTCGACATCGCCGCCGCACTCGGACCCGACCTCCTGGCGGCCGGCGCCGAGTGGGGTGACACGTGAGCGACTACGGGCCCGACGCCATCGCCACGCCGGCCAACATGGTGACCGTCGTGCGCCTGCTGGTGGCGCCGCTGCTGTTCGCCATGATCGCCCAACGACCCTCGGGCTGGGTGGTCTTCATCCTGTGGGTGGCCCTGTCGCTCACCGACGGCATCGATGGCTGGATCGCCCGTCGTCAGGGCACCACGCGCAGCGGCGCCTTCCTCGACCCACTGGCCGACAAGGTGCTGGTGCTCGGAGCCATGTTCGCCCTCGTCGGTGCCGGTCGATTCCTGGTGTGGCCGGTGGTCATCATCGCCGCCCGCGAGGTGGCCATCAGCCTGTACCGCTTGTGGTGGGGACGACGAGGTCTGGCCATCCCGGCGCGCCGCTCGGCCAAGTGGAAGACCTTCGTGCAGACCGTGGCCGTCGGGGCCGTGCTGTGTCCGCTCACGACCGACGCGGTGTGGTTGGGCGAGTGGCTGCTGTACGCGGCGACGGCACTCGCCGTGTTCAGTGCCGTGCAGTACGTGATCGACGGGGGCCGGGCGATGACGGCGATGGACCGTGCCGCCGGTCCCGCCGGTCCCGCGCCCACGACCGAGCACCCGTAACATCGCCGGATGGCGAGCGACGACAAGGCCCACCACGCGCCGCCCGTCGGGTTCCTCGAACTGTTCTACGACCTCGTCTTCGTGGCCGCGACCATGGTCCTGTCCAACGAGTTCGCCCATCACCCCACGTGGCGACAGGCGGGCATCTGCGCCCTGATGTTCGCGCTGCTGTGGTTGCTGTGGTTCCACACCACGGTACTGATGAACATCGAGCGCCGTGACGATCTGGGTCAACGAGGCCTCGTGTTCGCCCAGATGCTGTTGATCTTCCTGGCCACCCTCACCTTCGTCGACCGCGACATCGCCTCGGTCGACGCCGTGGGCGGGCTCTACCTGTTGGCCGTCCTCGTCGTGGCCTACGCGCACCACCGCATCCGGCACGCAGCGGCGCCCATCGGCGGGTGGGCGGTGGCCCGCCGGAACCGACTGGTGCTGGCCGGACTGGTCATGGCCGCCGGCTTCCTCATCCCCAGCGGCCCGGACACCGTCCTCTGCGGCGTGGCCGTCCTGCTGCTCATCGTGCCCACGTCGCTGACCGTGCGCGGTCTGCCGGTGCCCCCGGTCGACGAGCACCACCTCGCGGAACGGGCGGCCCTGCTCACCCTGATCGTCATGGGTGAGTCGTTCGTCAAGACGGCGCTGGTCGTCACTGCGGGCGCCATCACCGGTTGGGACGTGCTCGCCATCATCACGATGTTCGTCGTGCTCTTCGGCTTCTTCGCTGCGTACTTCGACGACGTGCCCAAGGCCGGGATCCGCGACGGGGCATTGTTCGGGGAGTTGTGGATGCTGTCGCACCTGGTGCTGCAATTGGGGATCGTGGGCATCGCCGTCGGCATCTCGAAGTATCTGCAGATCGGCCTGGGGTCCGTGCCCCCGGTGGGTGTGGTGGTGCTGATGGTGTCCTACGTCGGCATCTACGTGGGACTGGCGCTCATCGGCGAGTTCGACCGTCGGGTGCCCCGGGCCGGCATGGTCACCCTGCACACCGGGACCGCGGCCATCGCCCTCGCTGCCGGACTGTTCACCCTCGCCGTCGATTCGATCACGCCGGGCACCTACCTGCTGTCGCTCGCCGTGCTCAGCGTCGTCAACGCCTTGGTGGGCGAACGCCTCCGGGCCCGCACCGTCGTGGTGCCCTCGGGTGCCACCGCACTGTTCGCGGAGCTGTCCGAATGAACGATCACTCACAGTGAACGGGGAATCATCATGAATGCCGAGGTCGTCGCCGTCGGAACCGAACTGCTGTTGGGGCAGATCGTCGACACCAATTCGTCGTGGATCGGCGAGCAACTGGCGTTGGCCGGTATCGACTCGTACCTGCAGGTGAAGGTGGGCGACAACCGCGAACGCATCCGGACCGTGCTGGAGACCGCGCTAGGTCGGGCCGATGCCGTGATCGTGTGCGGCGGACTCGGTCCGACGCAGGACGACCTCACCCGCGACGTCATCGCCGAGGTGATGGGCGTCGAGTTGGTGGAGGATCCCGAGGTGGTCGAGCGACTGCACGAGATCTTCGGCCGTCGCGGTCGGGACATGCCGGCCAACAATCTGCGCCAGGCCCTGGTGCCGGTGGGTGCCACCCGCATCGCGCAGATGCCGGGCACGGCGCCCGGTCTGGTGTGCCCCGTGGGCGACAAGGTGGTCTTCGCTGTCCCGGGTGTGCCGTGGGAGATGCGCGAGATGATCACGGGCACGGTCATCCCCGAACTGCGTCGTCGGGCCGGCGACACCGGCGTCATCCGCAGTCGCGTGGTGCGCGTATGGGGTCACTCGGAATCGGGGATCGCCGAGCTGCTGGCCGACCGGCTCGACGAGTTGGATCGCACGGGTCGGGCCACCATCGCCTTCCTGGCCAGTGGCATCGAGGGTCTGAAGGTACGGGTCACGGCCAAGGCCGAGACGGCCGAGGCCGCCGACGCCGTGGTGGCCGAGGAAGTGGCCGAGGTGGTCGACATCCTTCGCCCGTGGGTGTTCAGTGACGACGACGAGACGATGGAGGCGGTGGTGCTGCGCATGCTGCGCGATCGTCGTCTCACCCTCGGAGTGGCCGAGTCACTCACCGGTGGACTGATCGCCAGCCGACTCGTCTCCGTGCCCGGCTGCAGCGACGTGCTGCGCGGCTCGGTGGTGAGTTACGCCAGCGAAGTGAAGTTCGACGTGCTCGGTGTGCCCGTCGGTCCGGTGGTGTCCGATGATGCGGCGGCGGCCATGAGCGAGGGTGCGTGTCGAGTACTGGGGTCCGATGTCGGCATCGCCGTGACGGGGGTGGCGGGACCGGCCGAGCAGGAGGGCGTGCCGGCCGGCACGGTGTTCCTGGCCTCCACGGTCGACGGCGTGACCGAGACGGCGATGCTCCGCTTCCCGGGCGATCGGGAGCAGATCCGTCAGTTCAGCGTGATCACCGTGCTCGACCACCTGCGCAAGCGGCTGGTGGCCGGCATCTGAGTGCCGGGCCCGTCCGGACCCGTCAGTCCCGGGCCCGCAGGTCCAACGAGGCCGAGTTCATGC
>JBJTGD010000239.1:0-11484 GCA_046093735.1 Acidimicrobiia bacterium
TCCGTGGGCGATCCGATCACCCTCGACCGACCGGTGTTCATCGTGTCGTCGCCGCGTGCCGGTTCGACGATGTTGTTCGAAGCGTTGTGTCGGGCCGCTGATGCATTCAGCATTGGAGGCGAGAGCCACCAGTTGATCGAAGCCATTCCGGCTCTGGCACCCGGGGCACATGAGTGGGACTCGAACCGGTTGACCACCGACGACGTGAACCCCGCCATCGTGCAGCAGTTGTCCGGCTCGTTCGTCCGTCGGCTGCGTGACCGGAACGGCACCGCAGTCTCACCCGGATCGACGGTGCGCATGATCGAGAAGACCCCGAAGAACTCCCTGCGCATCCCGTTCCGGGCCGCGGCCTATCCCGACGCACGATTCGTCTATCTGTGGCGTGATCCCCGCGAGACGATCTCGTCGATGCTCGACGCGTGGCGATCCGGGAAGTTCGTGACCTACCCCGAACTACCGGGTTGGACCGGCAATCGCTGGTCACTGCTCCTCACGCCCGGGTGGCGAGACCTCGTGGGCAAGCCGCTCCCCGAAGTGGTGGCAAACCAGTGGGCCACCACCACCTCGATGCTCCTCGACGATCTCGAGGCGCTCCCGCCCGATCGGTGGTGCGTCACGTCCTACTCGGCACTGCTGGCCGACCCCGATGCCGAACTGCGCCGCCTGTGCGAGCACCTCGACCTGGAGTGGGACTCCGACACCGGCGGGACACTCCCGCACTCGAAGACGACCCTCGATGCCCCGCAAGCGTCGAAGTGGGAGCGCAACGCCGAGGAACTGGCGAAGGTGTGGAGCATCGTCGACGACGTCGCTGTGCGGGCGCATGAGGTCTTCGCCGATCCCCCACTGATCGTTGCGTCGACGAACCGTTCGGCCGATGCCGTGTCGGTGGCCCTCACCGAGGAACCCGACGGCGCCATCCCCGTGGACTTCTCGAGCGTGTTCACCTCCACCTTCGCGTCGATCCTCGAGCAGGCCAACGCGTCCCTGGCCGCCACCACCTACCAGAGCGGTCGACTGGTGATGGTGCGACGCGAGGGCGACAAGGTGAACACCCACCTGCGGTTCTTCCCCACGCCGATGGGAATCGCCGTGCAGGACCAGAAGCTGGCGCTGGGGACGAAGACCACGGTGTGGGAGTTCTGGAACCAACCGGCTGCCGCCGCGTCGATCGATCCCGAAGGGCGCATCGACGCCTGCTTCATGCCCCGGGTCGGTCACACCACCGGTGACATCCGCATCCACGACCTCGCCTACGACTCCGACGGGCTGCTGTGGGCAGTGGCCACCCGCTTCTCATGTCTGGTCACGTTCGACCGCCAGTACTCGTTCACACCGCGCTGGCGACCGCCATTCATCAGTGGACTGGCCGGCGACGATCGCTGTCATCTCAACGGGCTGGCCATGGTCGACGGCCGACCGAAGTACGTCACGGTGTTGGGTATGACCGATACCGCCGTCGGCTGGCGCAACGACAAGGCCGCCGGTGGCGCCATCCTCGACATCGACGGCGGGGCCCCCATCACCGTCGGCTTGTCGATGCCCCACTCACCCCGTTGGTACGACGGGAAACTGTGGGTGCTGGAGTCAGGGCGGGGTGCACTGTGTCAGGTAGATGTCGAGACCGGCGAGGTGACCACCGTGGCCGAACTTCCCGGATTCACCCGCGGTCTGTCGTTCATGGCCAACGTCGCATTCGTGGGACTTTCGAAGGTCCGCGAGACGGTCTTCGACGGATTGCCGATCACCCAGGCCGACACGCCACGGGAATGCGGTATCTGGGCCGTCGACATCCATACGGGCGAGACGCTCGGATTCCTGCGCTTCGAGGGATCGGTCACCGAACTGTTCGAGGTCGCCGTCATCGGTGGCGCACAGTTCCCCGAACTGGTCGAACCCGGAGCCGAGGCGACCAACGATGCCTTCGTCCTCAGCGACGAGGCCCTCGCCGATGTGGTGCGTCCGGCGGAGTGAGGCTCAATCCTTGGCCAGGACGGCGTCGACGCGCTCGCCAGCCTCTTCCATGGTGACGTTCCACGAGACGGCCAGTTCCGACACGAGGATCCGCCGAGCACGGATCTGCATGGCCTTCTCGGCACTCGACAACGACGACTGACGGTCACGAAGCGCCAGGTTCCGCACGACCTCGGCGCACTCGTAGATGTCGCCGGACTTCATCTTCTCCTGATGGTTCTTGAATCGACGCGACCAGTTGGTGGGCACGCGCACGTTGCGCACGGCCAACACGGCCAGCACGTCCTCCACCTCCTCGACGGAGATGGCGGGTCGAACGCCGAGACCCTCGGCTCGATCCTCCGGCACCGACACCTTCAGGTTGCCGCCACGCCACGAATCGTCACCGGCGGCCACGGAGAGCTCGAGGTACTTCACCTTCTTCCCGTCCACCACCCGGGTGGAGCGACCGGTGACCTCGGCGGTGCCGTGGGCGGGGTAGATGACCTTGGAGCCGACCTTGAAATCCATCGATGCCTTCCTGAGAACCGACTGCCAAGTATGGCCCTCGCGCCGGGGGCCCACACCATCAGCCACGGCGGGGAGCGCAGAGAGGGCCCGACGGTCCCCTCAGAACGGCGCCGGATCGTTGGGCCCGCGACCGTCCGGGTCGAGACCCTCGATGGCCCGCAACACGGCGATGCGCTGCGCCAGTGGCGGGTGGGTATCCATCATGCGGCCGAAGGCGCCCTGCAGACCGTGGCCGCTCTCACGATCCATCGGCGACTCGATCCACAGGTGGGCGGTGGCGGCCGAGGGCCGTGCCACCACGGTGGTGTCGGCCTCCAACTTCTCGAGCGCCGAACGGATGCCCGCCGGCTCACGAGTGAGTTCGACGGCCGTGGCGTCGGCCATCGACTCTCGTCGTCGCGACAGCGCCGCGCGCAGCAACATCCCGGCGGGCACGGCGATGATGTAGAGCACAAGTCCCACCAACAGGAAGATGGCGCCGGCATCGTTGCGACGACCCGTCCCGCCGAAGATGCCCACCCGGATGCCGATCTCGGCGATGACGGCGATGGCCCCGACGGCCAGGACCGCCAGCGTGGTCACGGCGATGTCGCGGTTGACGATGTGGCCAATCTCGTGGGCGATCACACCACGGAGTTCGCGGGTCGACATCGCGGCCAGCAATCCCGTCGTGACGGTGATGGCGGCGTGCTTCGGATTGCGCCCGGTGGCGAAGGCATTGGGTGCCGGATCGTCGATGACGTACACCGCGGGCATCGGGGTTCCTGCGGCGATGGCCATCTGCTCGACCACATTGCGCAGATCGGCGAACTCCGGGCCGTCGGCCGGCCGGGCCCTCGTCAGGGCGAGCGCCGCACGACCGGACAGGAGCCAGGACAGCAGCAGATACCCGGCGACGAGGGCGATAGTCACCGAGAGCACCGCCACGTTCGGACGGAACTCGGAGACGCAGTCCTGTGCCACTCGTCCGGTCGCCGTGCGGTACGGAGTGCCACACGTCTGCTTCGAGTACCCGCCCAAAAGGCCGGCGATCACGTTGGCCACGATGAACAACAGGGCGAAGACCCCGGCAAGGATGACGAGGCTCGCCCGCTTGTTGGTGCGCTTGTGGGCGATGAAACCGGTGGCGTCAGACATCGGTGCCGTCACTCATCGCCGCATCGATGAGCATCTGCTCAGAACTCCACCTTGGGGACGGCGCGGTCGACCTCATCGGCTTCGAACAGATCACGATGGGGGAAGTTGCCGAACTTGGCCACGAACAGACCGGGAACGGTGTCGATCCGGTTGTGGTAGTGGGTGACGGAGTCGTTGTAGAACTGGCGCGCGTAGGCGATGCGATCCTCGGTGGCGGTGATCTCCGACTGCAACTGACGGAAGTTGGCGTCGGCCTTGAGGTCCGGGTAGGCCTCGGCCAGCGCGAACAGACGACCGAGCGCTGCGGTGATCGGGCCTTCGTCTGCGGCGGACTCGGACGGCGTGGTGGCCGCCAGCTGGGCGCTGCGCGCCTGCACGACGGCGTCGAACGTGCCGCGTTCGTGGGCGGCGTAGCCCTTGACCGTCTCCACCAGATTGGGGATGAGGTCGGCACGACGCTTGATCTGCACGTCGATCTGCGCCCACCCGTTGTCCACCTGGTTTCGCAGACGGACGATGCCGTTGTAGGAGACCAGTGCCACCACCACGAGCAGCACGACCAACACGAGCACGACGATGAGGATGACCACGGTGACCCCTTCCGACGACCGCCGACGACCGCCGTCGGCCGCCATGACAGTCAACCAGCGAACAGCGGCCTCGCCACCGCGCCCGGGTCAGTCGGTGGCGGGCAGGACGCGGGGAATGGTCGAGTCCTTGTCCCCCACCAGCTCCTCGGCCTCCCGGACGGCGCTCCGGCCGATGGCGTCGGCCTCGGCGACGGGCACGACCGGCTCGCTGGCCCGGGCCAGCGACCGCCAGGCGAAGGCCGCCGTCACCAGGCAGGTGACGCCACCCACCACGAACGTGGCCCGCGGGTCGATGTACTGACCCACCCAACCGATGATCGGGCCACCGATCGGCGTGGTCCCGATGAGCGCCGTGATGTAGAGCGCCATGACCCGACCCCGGGCCTCGGTCGGCGACGAGAGTTGGAGATTGGCCGAGGTCATGGTGATGAAGAAGACGCTGCCCATTCCGACCACCAGCAGGGCGGCCAGCATCGTCTCGTAGGTGGGCATGAAGGCGGCGACGGTCATCGCCACACCGAGGAACATCGCGGCCTGTCCGAGCCGCCGATGAGTGGCGCGTCCGAAGCGAGCCACGACGAGACCGCCGATGACCGAGCCGATGCCCATGAACGATGACAACAGGCCATACGCCGCCGAACCGCGGTCGTAGGTGAACTTGGCGAACAACGGCAGTGCGACCTGGTTCTCGTAGGCCAACATGCCGATCACCACCGCCATCAGCAGAGGCGTGCGCAATCGCGGGTCGGCCCACACGATGCGGATCCCCTCCCGAACCTGACCCGATCGGCGCGGAGCGGGATCCTTGGGCACGAACTCCGACCGCCGCATGAGCAGCAGCGAGACGGAGATGGCGAGATAGCTGAGGGAGTTCACGAAGAACGGCGCGGACAGGCTCGTCACCGCGATCAGGAACCCCGCCACCGAGGGCCCGAAGATACGGGCGACGTTGTTCGCTGTGCTGCTGACACCCACGGCCCCGGTGAGATCGTCCGGTCCCACGAGTTCGTAGACGAACGACGAACGGATCGGCATATCGAACGCATTCACCGTTCCGAATGCCGCTGCGAGCAGCATCAGACTCCACAACTGGATGGTGTCGGTGGCCACCATCACACCGATCGTGGCGGCAACAGCAGCCGCCAGCAGTTGGGTCACCTGCAACATCCGCCACCGACTGTGTCGATCGGCGAGGGCACCGGCGATCGGCCCGAACAACAGCGCCGGGGTGAATTGCGCGGCAGTGACGAGGCCGAGCATGCCACCACTACCGGTGACTTTCAGCACCAACCAGCCCATGGCCACCGACTGCATCCACGTCCCCGCCTGCGACAGCGACTGACCCATCAGATAGAGACGGAAGTTGCGGTGGCGCAACGCGCTGAATCCACTCGGCGACTTCATGTCGCTCCGTTGGCGACCGAAAGGAGGAAACGATCGATGGCCCGCAGGTGCTCGACCCGCCAGCGCTCGACGATGTCGAGGTCGTCGACGGGATCGTCCACCGTGACCAGCATCGGTGCGAACCGTTCACGTTGAGCCGCGGCCAGGGTCGCCGAGGACAGCCCGCGCCGGGAGCGCAGCGCGAACTTCACCAGCAGTTCGGTACGCACATCTCGGGGGAGGTCGACCGGGGCCGACAGCCAGTGGTCGAGCACCCGTTCCCCGGCGGGGGTCACGGCCACGACAGTGCGCGTGCGACCGGCGCCCGGTTCGATGCCGACCCGGTCGATGAGACCCTCGCCGAGCAGACCATCGAGGGCCCGATAGGTGAGGGGTCGGGACAGCGACCACACCCGTCCGAGCTCGGTGCCGGGCGCCAGGAGGGAGGCGATCGCCCAGCCATGAGTGGGACCCTCGGCCACCAACGCCAGGCACACCCTGCCGGCGAGTTCAGGGTCGTTGCGGGTCACCGAGCGATGGTACCGAGGGGTCGTCAGGAGTTGAGGACTGAAGTCAGGTCCTGACTACCATCCGGAGGTGCCCACTGCGGTCCGGATCGGTCCTCGTCGCATCCCCTTCGTCCCGGCAGTGGCGACGGTGGCTGTCGTGGCTGCTCTGGCGCTGCTCGGTTGCGCCGGGTCGGACGGAGGGTCCGCACCCGACCGCATCGCCGGTCGGCTCACCATTTCCGCCGCGGCATCGCTCACCGACGCCTTCGGCGCCGTGCGGGCGACGTTCGAGGCGTCGCATCCGGAGGTGGTGGTGACGATCAATTTCGGAGCCTCGTCGACCCTGGCCACCCAGATCGGCGATGGTGCGCCCGTCGACGTGTTCGCCTCGGCCGACGAGACCACGATGGAGAGGGTCGAGACCCTGCTGGACGGCGCGCCCGTCGTCTTCGCCACCAACTCCCTGCAGATCATCGTGCCGAAGGGGAATCCGAACGGGATCACCGGACTCGCCGACCTCGCCCGACCCGGGGTCGTCTATGTCACGTGCTCCCCCGAGGTGCCCATCGGCCGCTATGCCGCACGGTCCTTGCAGGCCGCCGGTGTGACCGTGACACCGCGGAGTCTCGAGCCCGACGTGAAGGGCATCGTGGCCAAGGTCGTGGCCGGTGAGGCCGACGCCGGGATCGTCTACGCCACCGACGTGACGGCCACGCGGGGCGCGGCCACCGGTGTCGACATCCCTGCCACCGTCGACGTGACCGCCAGCTATCCGATCGCCATGCTGCGATCGGCGACGAATGCGACGGCGGCGAGGGCGTGGATCGACTTCCTCCTGTCCTCCGAGGGCCGGACGATCCTGCGGGAACGGGGCTTCGGTACTCCATGACCACTGGCTCGCCCCGACGCGTCGGACTCGATCGACCACCAGCGATGGTGCTGGCAGTGGCCGGGGTGGCCGTCGTCTTCTTCGCGCTTCCAGTCATCGGACTGCTGTGGCGCGTGCCGTGGAGTGACTCGTGGTCACTGCTGACCACCGACTCGTCACTGACGGCGCTGCGCCTCTCGATGGTGACCTCGGTCTCGGCCACTGCGGTGTCGTTCGTCCTCGGTGTGCCGCTGGCCTGGGTACTGGCCCGCTACGGATTCCCCGGTCGGAGGCTCGTGCGCGCCCTGTGCCTGCTGTCGTTGGTCCTCCCGCCCGTCGTGGGTGGGGTCGCGTTGTTCACCGCCTACGGACGTCGGGGCATGCTCGGTGATCCGTTGTTCGACTGGTTCGGCATCCGACTGCCGTTCAGCACTGCCGGGGTGGTGCTGGCCCAGACGTTCATCGCCATGCCGTTCCTCGTGCTCACGGTGGAGGCTGCGCTGCGCAGTCTCGATCGCAGTGACGAGGACGCAGCGCGCTCGCTCGGCGCATCGAAGTGGACGACGGTCCGCAGGGTGAGTCTCCCCGCCGTTCGACCTGCGCTGGTGGCTGGTGCGGTTCTGGCCTGGGCCCGCGCGCTCGGTGAATTCGGTGCCACGATCACCTTCGCCGGCAACTTTCCGGGTCGCACCCAGACCGTGCCGCTGTCGGTGTACCTCGCCCTCGAGAACGATCGCGGGCAGGCACTCGTCTTGTCGGTCTTGATGATCGCCGTGTCGTTCACCGTGTTGTTGTCATTGCGCGATCGATGGCTGGGCACGACCCATGAGGCGTCGAGTCGATGAACGGTACAGCGACGCTCGAGGCACGGATCACGGTTCGTCGACGCGACTTCGCGCTCGACCTCGACCTCGTCATCCGCCCGGGCGAGGTCGTGCTGCTCACCGGAGACAACGGAGCCGGCAAGTCGACGTTGGTGCGGGCGATCGCCGGCACCATCCCCATCGACGAAGGTCGCATCGTCCTCGGCGGACGGGTCGTCGACGAACCGGCGACGCACACGTTCGTTCCGCCCGAGCGACGCGGCATCGGCGTGGTCCATCAGGACGCCCGACCCTTCGGCCACATGACCGCACTCGACAACGTGGCCTTCGGTCTGCGAGCCCGGGGCCGAACCCGCACCCGCGCCAGCAACGAGGCCCGCACGGTGCTGATCGACCACGGTCTGGACGGTCTGGCCGACCGCCGGGGCGCGCAGGTCTCCGGCGGCGAGGGTCGACGGATCGTGATGGCTCGAACCTTGGCGATCCGACCCGGCCTCCTGTTGTTGGACGAACCGCTGTCGGCCATCGACGAATCGGCCCGTGACGCCCTCGTCGGGGTGCTGCGTTCGGTGGCCGCCGACCACGACACGGCGATCCTGCTCGTCACCCACGACCCCGACGAGCTCCGACCCATCGCCGACCGACGACTGCACATGGCCGACGGGCGATTGTCACCGGAGGGACCGGGGCCTGTAGCCTGAGAGGGCTGCAGCGACGGCTGCGAGCGGTCCGGGAAGTCTCCGAGTCGCCCCGTCGTTCCGGCACGTGGCCATCGGTCCCGTGGGTGGGAACGGTGCGTTGCGCAGCAGACAGGTGGCGGGAAGGTCCGTCACCGGGACGCCCTGCGTCCGCTCCCCCGCAGAAGGACACCGTGCCCGACCAGATCGACCCGATCGACGAGATCGACGAGAGCGCGAACGACGCGACCGACTCCGACCACGACTTCGTGGGCGACGACGAGAACGACGACGACCGCAACGAGGACGCGCGCCAACTTCCGAACATCGATGTCCGCGGCGCGCGCTTCGCCACGCTCGTGGAGATGGCGGCATGGGGTGAGGCCACACCCGACGACCTCGCGTTCCTTGCTGCCCACGAGATCGACTGGCAACGGGTACTGGTGCAGCGACTCAAGGACACCGACGACGCCCTCGACCATCTGCGCGCCCACCGCACCGAGGGTGACCAGCAGGTCGTCACCGACCTCGAACTCGAACAACGGATGCTCGAGATCGCGTTCGATCGACTGCTGGGCGTCGAACCCGAGCCGGGGGAACCGACACCGGGTGTGAACGTCCTGCAGTTGTCATGGGTGGCCGGGAGGATCGTGGCGTGGCTCGGTGGTCCCGACGCGCCTCCGAGCACCGTCGAACAGCTGCGCGAGGTCCTCGCCGCCACCGACGCACCCGAACTTTGGGGCGGTCGTTCACCCGTGGCGCTGCCCAATGGCGACAAGATCGTCGCCCTCGAGGCCAACACCAGCGACGTGCTCGGGTGGTTGCTGGCGCTGTCGGCCGATCCGCCCGACGAGGAGATCGGCCCGTCGGCCCGCTGGTTGTCGATCGTTGCCGCCTGGGCGGTGGAGTTGACGGTCCACGGAGCGTTCGTGCCGACCTTGCGTCGATCGCGCACGGGACGACGCTCCCAGGGGAAGAACGCCTTCGCCGTCACCTGGAACCCGGCGCTCATCGACTCGGAGCGCCTCCGGGTGATCGGCGACGCCATGCCCGGCGCGGTCGCTGCGCTCTCCCCCTCGGTCGAGGGACCGACGATGACCCGCTCGGTGCTGAGCGAAGTCGTCGATGTGATCTGCACCGACGCCGCTCGCCGTATCGACGTGCCGGCCGCGCCCGATGATCCGAAGTCGATCGTGGCGGCGGCCGAGGCCTTCCTCGCCCGACTCGACGGTTCACCGTTCGACATCTCCGCCGGGCTGGCCGCCGAACTCACGAATGCACTCGAGCGGTGGGCCGCTCCGGTCACATCGCGCACCTATCGACCGTTGATCGTGCAGCTCGATCCGCCCGACTCGGGGAACGCCTGGCATCTGGCCGTGCTGGCGCCGGCCAAGGGTGAACAGGTGCAGCCCGTGGAGGTCGCACTGGTCAACGCCGGCAACCAACGTCGCGAACTCGAGGCCAACCTCGTCCGTCTCGAGCGTCTCTTCCCGCCGCTGCAACGACCCGGTGGTCTGCGCCGGGGCGAGGTGGTGCTCAGCCAGCAGGAGGCGTGGGAGCTCATGTCGGAGGTGGGACCGATCCTGGCCGACGCCGGCTTCGACGTCCGCGTACCGGCGCTGTCACGCCGTCGAGCCACTCCGTCGCTGCGTCTCTGGGCCGACTCGGGTGGCGAGACGACGGTGGGTGCGCATCAGCTGGCCAACGTGTCGTGGACGGCGGTGTTCGACGACATCGAGTTGACGGCGGCCGACATCGCCCGACTGGCCAAGGAGGCCCGACCGCTGGTGCGAGCCGGTGGTCGCTGGGTGGCGCTCGATCATGCCGATCTCGCCGCGGCGGCCGAGGCCCTGGCCGAACGGGCCACCAAGCCCCAGATGACGGGCGCCGAGATGCTGCGACAGGCCCTCGGTCTCGACGGCACGCCGCTGGCCGGCGGGATGTCGATCGAGGGCTCGGGCTGGGCCGCCGACCTGATGTCCAAGGCCTCCACCGCCTCGCTCACACCGGCCGCGACCCCCGACGGGTTCCGCGGTGAGTTGCGCAGTTACCAGTCCGATGCGCTGGCGTGGCTCAAGTTCCTCGACACCACGAGTCTCGGTGGTTGTCTGGCTCTCGACATGGGTCTGGGCAAGACCCCGACGATCCTCGCCCACCTCGTCGACAGCGTCGGTGACCGACCGTCGCTCGTCATCGCGCCACCGGCGGTGGTGGGCAACTGGGCCGCCGAGGCGCGCCGCTTCACCCCCGAACTCTCCGTCGTCGTCCATCACGGTCCCGGTCGCGCCGATCATGAGGACATCGCCGACGAGGTGGCCCGTGCCGATGTCGTGATCACCACCTACGGCACTGCCGTGCGCGACATCGAGGCACTCGAGGAGATCGACTGGGGGCGCATCGTCCTCGACGAGGCCCAGGCCATCAAGAACCCGGCCAACGAGACGGCGCAGCAGTTGCGTCGTCTACCGGCCGCGTCGCGACTGGCGCTGACCGGCACGCCGATCGAGAACGGACTCGGCGACCTGTGGGCCATCCTCGACTTCACCAACCCGGGTCTCGTCGGACCCCGACCCCAGTTCATCGGACAACTGTCGGCCACCAACGGAGATGGTGCGCGACGCGAGCAGGGCGAGTCGGCACTGCGCGCCCTCAACGGCATCCTCGTGTTCCGTCGCACCAAGGCCGAGCCGGCCATCGCCGCCGAATTGCCCGATCGCATCGACGAACTCGACCGCTGTTCGATGACGCCCGAGCAGATCGGGCTCTACCAAGCCGTGCTCGACGACCTCGTCACCGGTTCGGCGGTGGAGAGCGGCGCCGATCGTCGCAACGGTGCCGTCCTCGCCGCCATCACCGCCCTCAAACAGATCTGTAACCACCCGGTCGCCTACCGCCACGACGACGGTCCTCTCGAAGGTCGTTCGGGCAAGTTGTCCCGCCTCGAGGAGATCATCGAACAGGTCTACGCCGCCGATGAACGCGCGCTGGTGTTCACCCACTTCGCCGAAT
>JBJTGD010000240.1:0-2263 GCA_046093735.1 Acidimicrobiia bacterium
CCTTCACGACCCGGTCGATGTCGGGCAAGGCACGCAATCTCGCCGCGAATCCACGGATGACGCTGATGTGGCAGGGGAACGGCGCCGAGTCCTACCTCTGGGGCACTGTTCGCTTGATCGAAGATCCGCAGGAGAAATCCCGGGTCTGGGACGGCGGACTCTTCCCGTTCGACTTGTCCCAGTTCTTCGGCAGCCCGGAGTCGCCGGGTTGGGTGGTCGGTCGAGTCGACCCCGAACGAGCGGTGGTGATGGTGCAGCGAGACGCCGGCATGGAACGTCTCGTGTGGCGCGCTGGGTAGGCGCCGGTACTCTGCCGCCACGTGAGCGACTCATTGCACCCCAACGTGGTTCGAGTTCTGGAGGCAGCGCGCGCCCTCGGGCTCGACATCGAGCCGCGTCGCTTTCCAGACGGCACGAAGACGGCCGCCGATGCCGCGGCCGCGATCGGAGTCGAGATCGGTCAGATCGTGAAGAGCCTGATCTTCGGCGTGGATGGCGAAGTTGTGTTGGCGTACGTGAGCGGAGCGAACCAACTCGACGAGAAGAAGCTCGCTTCAGCGGCCGGAGGCACCAAGTGCAGGCGTGTGGACGCCGACGCCGAGCGTGAGGCGACTGGCTACCCGATTGGCGGCGTGCCGCCTCTGGGTTTGGCACCCCACCTCAGGATCTTCATGGATCCCGACCTTCTGCACTTCGACGAGGTGTGGGCGGCGGCGGGAACATGGAACGACGTGTTTCCGATTGATCCCCGTGACCTCCAACGTGTCACCAATGGAGTAGTCGTGGAGATCAAGCGAGGATGACCAAGTACCAGATCCAGAAAGAATCGCTGGCCGACTACTGGCGCTTCTTCGCAGAGACCGAATGCAAAGGGTATTCGCCTTTGTACGAGGCCATCACGACGGCCTGCGCGAATAGCGACGACGTGATGGAGTTCGTGTCTTCGTTGCCCAGTCACGCACACCAGCCAAATCTCCTGTTGGCAGCAATGCACGAACGAGTACTTCTCGGTCTTGAGCCGGAGTTATCAGCTCTGTATGCCGATAATCAGGTGGGAGGGGTTGGGGCCGTATTCGTAGAAGCGGTACTCAAGTCGCGAGAGCAACTGCAGCCGATTCTTTCGACGCGGTTCACTCAAACGAATGAAATCGGGAGAGTTGCGATAATCGCCCCTGCGTTGGCGGCGATTCCAAACCGAGACAATTTCACGTTGATTGATGTGGGGACGAGTGCTGGACTGACACTTCGACTTGACGACTGTTTCATCGACTATGGATCGCACGGCTCGCTCGGGCCTCACGACAGCGAAGTAAGGGTCAAATCGGAAGTGCTCTCGGGTCATCCGCCATGCCGAAGCATTCCGATTGGACGGAGAATGGGAATCGACAGGAACATTCTCAATCCTGCCGATGAAGGCGACGCGCGATGGCTTCTCGCATGTGTGTGGCCAGACACCGGCCGGCTCGACCGCACGCGCGCAGCGCTCAAGCTTGCTGCATCAAGGCCGAGCGAACTCATCGAGGGAGACGCACTGGAGACTCTTTCCGATGTTCTTTCTTCCCTTCAGGGTCCAATCGTCGTCACAACTACATGGGTGGTTGCGTACATGGACACCAAATATCGTGCTCGACTTTCTGCGGAACTGATGGCTGCGAGCCAGGAACGAGACATCTATTGGATCAGTGCCGAAGCACCCGGCGTCGTGTCTCATCTACCCGAAGTGTTGCCTCCACAGGTAGAAGGCCCCCTACCGAGCGTCATCGGGTCGGTGACCTTCACGAAGGGCGAGATCGCAGAGACCCGGGTTCTGGCGCATGCTCACAGCCACGGTTCATGGATCTGGTGGTACGACCAGTGATCGTGCGAGACGCAATTGAATGTGTACTGAATAGCGGCGTGCCTCCCTTCGGTCACAGCACTCAACTTCGTGTGTTCGTCGACCCGGACTTGTTGCAATACGACGAGGTGTGGGCAGCAGCCGGAACGTGGAACGACAACTTCGGTGCTGCGCCTGCTGACATAGTGCGCGTTGCCGGCGGTGTAGTCACCGACCTGAAACGCACATGACCCAACATTTGAGTCGTGGCAGAATGTGAACATGTCGATTGACCCTGCGGCGCACAGAACCCTTGCGGTGGATGCGAACAACGCCACATGGGAGATACTCGGCAAGGGTCTGAGCGAGATCTCCGAGGATGATGCTGAAGAGATGACCCGGCGCGCGTACGCCGCCGCTTATCACTGGCAGCGCGCCGAAGGCACA
>JBJTGD010000241.1:0-2216 GCA_046093735.1 Acidimicrobiia bacterium
GTGGTGGGGGCCATCGAGGAGAGTGCGCGCAGTGGCCCAGGGAGCGGTGCGTGAGCGCAGGCGTCGATCCGCAGCATCACAACTGGTACTGGAACGTCGGACCGGTCAGTCCCGGCCCCATCGTGGTCTTCGACATGGACGGCGTGCTGTCGGATGCCACCGGACGCCAGCATCACATCGAGTCCTGGGACTGGGACGCATTCTTCGCCGCCTGTGGTGACGACGAGGTGATCCACGAACTCTCCCGCCTCTTGTCGTTGCTGGCCCCCGAACTGCACGTCGTGCTGCTCACCGCCCGTCCGATGCGAGTGCGGCCCCAGACGCTCGAGTGGCTCGGTCGTCACGGACTGCGATGGGACCTGCTGTGCATGCGCGAGGACGCCGAGTTCCGCGAGGCGTGGCGCTTCAAGCAGCGGACCGTCGGGGAACTGCGTGAACGCAAGTTCGAACTGCTGCTGGCCTTCGAGGACGACCGCCGCAACGCCGACATGTTCCATTCCGAGGGTGTGCCGTGTGTCTACATCCACTCGGGCTACTACGACTGACGGACGTCAGTCGCGGAAGTTCTCGAACTGCAGCGGGATCTCCAGATCGATCTCCTTGAGACCGGCGATGACGGCCTGCAGGTCATCGCGCTTCTTGCCCGTGACCCGGACCTGCTCGCCCTGGGTCTGGGACTGGATCCCCTTTAGGCCGAGCTCCTTGATCGCCTTGTTCACGGCCTTGGCCTTCTCGCTGGAGATGCCGGCCACGATCTTCACCGTCTGCCGCACCGTGCCGCCCGACGCATCCTCGACCTTGCCGTAGTCGAGTGACTTGAGCGACACCTTGCGCTTGACCAGCTTCTCCTCCAGCACCTGACGCAGCGCGCCGAGGCGATCGGGGGTGCTGGAGTGCATCTCGATGGCCATGTCCTTGAACTCGATGGTCGAGCCAGTGTTCTTGAAGTCGAACCGGGTGGCCAGCTCACGGGCGGCCTGATCGACCTCGTTGCGGACCTCCTGTTCGTCGACCTGGGAGACGACATCGAAACTGGGCATGGATCTGACCTCCTGTCGCACCGGCCACCCGCGCCGCCGGAGGGACCGACGGGCGGGGAGCCGGATGGTGGGCCGGGCTGGATTCGAACCAGCGAAGGCAGAACCGACGGGTTTACAGCCCGTTCCCTTTGGCCACTCGGGCACCGACCCAGGACCCGCCGACTGTAGCGGAGGCCCCGCCACCGACCGAATGCCAGCGGTCAGAGCATCTTCTGCAGCAGCACCACGTCCAGCCACCGACCGAACTTCCGACCCACCTCCACCTCGGTGCCCACGATCAGGAAGCCCATCGACTGATGGAGACCGATGGAGGTCTCGTGACCGCCGACGACCCGGGCCATCACCGCATGGAATCCCCGGGTGGCGGCGATGGCGAGGACCTCGGTCAACAGGGCCCGACCCACGCCCCGGCCGCGGTAGTCGGCGTGGACGTAGACCGAATCCTCCACCGTGGTGGCGTAGGCGGGTCGGTCCCGGTAGGGCGACAGCGAGGCGAACCCGGCCACCCGGCCCTCGAGCTCGGCCACCACCACGGCCATCGCTCCCGACCGTTGGTCGAGCCAGGCCTCCTGTTCGGCCAGCGTGCGAGGGACGAGATCGAAGGTGACGGTCGACCCCACGACCTCGGCGTTGTAGATCTCACGGGTCGCTTCGGCATCCTCGGGCCGGGCCAGACGCAACAGCACGCCGCCACCGTACCGGGAGCCCGCCGGTGAGTTGGGCTGGGTGAGGGGCCCGTGGCATGATGAGCGGCCTTCGTCGGGCCCGCCCGACACGCCCCCTTAGCTCAGTCGGCAGAGCGTTTCCATGGTAAGGAAAAGGTCGACAGTTCGATTCTGTCAGGGGGCTCCGTGCCGGAAGGGCCTCCCGCCCGACCGGTCACCCGTCGGCGTAGCTCAGATGGTCAGAGCACTCGGCTCATAATCGAGTGGTCGTCGGTGCAAGTCCGACCGCCGACACCAACGCAGGCAACCGCAGACGCAGCACCAGATCGCAACACAATCCACGAGCCGGTCGAGGAGACCGGAAACCACCAGGAGAATCCGATGGCACGCGAGAAGTTCGAGCGGACCAAGCCCCATGCGAATGTTGGGACGATGGGTCATATCGATCATGGGAAGACGACGTTGACGGCGGCGATCACGAAGGTGCTTGCTGATGCGGATCCGTCGAACA
>JBJTGD010000242.1:0-3851 GCA_046093735.1 Acidimicrobiia bacterium
ACGATCTGCTGGCCACGGATGACCCGCCCCGGCCGACGCTCCTCATCCTCGGTCTGTCGCTGATCCCGGCGGTGGCCGTCGTGATCCTGCGCGCCGTCGGTCTGCTGTGAGCCTCGTCGCCGAGCCGACCGCCACCGAGCCGACCGCCGGCCTGCGGTTCGGGGTCCGTCTCCTGTCGGGTTCCATCGGAGCCGAGATCGAGGGCCTCGACCTGTCGGCCGATCTCGACGACGCCACCATCGCCGCCCTCCGCGCCGTGTGGCTGGAGCGTCGCGTGGTGTTCTTCCGCTCCCAGTCGCTCACCCCGGCCCAGCACAAGTCGTTCGCCGCCCGCTTCGGTGAACTCACTCCCGGCCATCCCGTCATCGCCGGACTCGACGGACATCCGGAGATCTTCGAGATCGACTACTCCGCCTCTCGCGAGGTCTACGCCCATTACGGCGACGTGGCCACGCGCAGTGCCGGTCTCGACTGGCACACCGACGTCACCTTCGTCGAATGCCCTCCCGCCGGATCTGTGCTCAGCGCCACCGTCGTCCCCGCCGCCGGTGGCGACACCATGTGGTCGGATCAGGTGGTCGCCTTCGCCGCGCTCAGCCCGTCGCTCCAGGGCTACCTCTCCACCCTGTGGGCCGTGCACGACGGCCGCGCAGCGTTCGGCGCGCAACTCGAACGACGCGGTGCGGGGGAGTGGGACGGTGAGGTGCTGCGGTCACTCGAGCCGGTACGTCACCCGGTGGTGCGCACCCATCCCGAGACCGGCGAGCGCGCCCTGTTCGTGAACCCCGGGTTCACCTCGCACATCGACGGACTGCGTCCGGACGAGAGCGCGGCGTTGCTGGGCTTCCTCCACGCCCACTCGGTGCGACCCGAGTTCGTGATACGCCATCACTGGACGACTGGCGATGTGGCCTTCTGGGACAACCGCGTCACCCAGCACTCGGTGGTGGGGGACTACGGCGACGCCCACCGAGTCATCCAACGGGTGTCGTTGCGCGGCGATCGCCCCCGCTGAAGGCGACGGGCCCCCGATCGGCGGGCGATGATGGGTCATGGCCCACGAACGACCCGACGACGATCTCAGCGAGCTGCTGACCCGTTTGCTCGAAGTCGATGGCGACACCGCGCTGAGTCATGCGTACGTGAGTGACATGCACCTCGGCACCGGCGCGAACGCCACGACCACGTTCTCAACATTGGGGGAGTACCACGACACATGGCGACGCATCGACGGGCAGTGGCTCATCGTGCACCGGCACAAGGTCTCGCGCGCGGTGCTCGGTTCGTTCGACGTATTCGGCGGGGACTGAGTCTCAGGCCGAGTCCGCGGCCCTCAGCGCCGCTCGTAGGTTGGTTCGCGCCCGCGCCACTCGAGACCTGATCGTGCCCACAGGGCAGTTCAACACCTGTGCGGCCTCCTCGTAGCTCAGACCGACGTGCTGGGTGAGCACGAACGCCTCGAAGCGGTCTCGATCCAGTGCGGCCCCCAGCGGCGCGATCGATCGATCTGCGTTGTCGCGAGCGTCCGGTTCGAGCGACGCCGCCGCTCGCTCGATCAGCCGACGGCGTCGTTGGTTCCGACGCACTGCGTCGGCGCACACGTTGCGGGCGATCCTCAGCAACCAGGGCCGGACAGGGGCCAGTCCCTCATAGCCGTGCATCGCCCGCAACATCCGTTCGTAGGTCTCTTGCACGAGGTCGGCGGCATCGCCATCGGTGCCGAGGTCACGGCACACTCGCCACAGTACGGGCTGGGTGCGTCGAACGAGTTCCGTCAGCGCCCTGTCGTTCCCCTCTCGGGCCGCCAGCAGCAGGGGCAGGAGGGGGTCGTCGGTGGACACTTCCCTATCATTGCCGGATGGTCGCCCGACAGACGAACGAGGGAGCGGGACCGTGGCGCCGGTGACGTGTTCCTTGGTCCAGCAGGCGATCAGCGCGCAGGCCGACGGAGAGGACGCCGGACTCGACGACGCGGAGATCAGGGAGCATCTGCGGAAGTGCCCGGACTGCGCGTCACACTCTGACTTCGTTCATCGACTTCGTCGAGGCTCGATCGGCGTGGCCGGCGAGAGCGCGGACGTGTCCGCGAAGGTCGTGCGACGTTCGCGATCTCTCGACGGCATGTGGACATGGAGCCTGGCTCGGGTCCTCCTGGCCATCTGTGCGCTGTGGGTGGTCGCATCCTCGGTCTCCGACCTCCTCGGTATCGGCGTCGGTGATGTGCACGATGCGAGGCATCTCGGCGCATTCACTCTCGCCTACGGCGCGGCTCTGGTCGTCGTCGTGGTTCGCCCGTCGCGGGCGCGCACCGTCCTGCCGGTGGCGATCGTGGTGAGCGGTGCGTTGGCGATCACGGCCACCATCGACGTGATCGAGGGCCACGTGCCACTGGTGCACGAGGCCGTCCATGTGCCGGAACTGGTCAGCGTCGCTGCGGTGTGGGTCCTGACCCGCGCCGGTCTTCGAGATAGTGGCCCGACGACGGAGCCGCTCCGGTCCGTCTAGGTGCGTCGACGGACGATCACGATCACGCCGCCGATGACCAGTACCGCGAGCACACCGAGGATCACGGGGACGATCGGCGATCCGTCGTTCGAGTCGGCAGCTCGCGAGCTGGTCACCTCGCCACCCCCATCGGAGGTGACGGCGCCATCAGGAGTCGCCGTCGCCGACGATGTGGTCGGCGACTCACCCGGTTGCGAAGCGCCGGCGTTGCCGGCGGCGGCCGGTCGAGTGGGCCCGGGAGCCACGGAGGTCGGCGGGCTGGGTGCCGGCGCCGACGTCGGTGGTGAGGGTGATGGATCGACCCCCACGCGCAGGACTGCGGTACCGGACCACAGCACGTTCTCTGTGTTGTCGTAGATCTGCACAACTGGGAAGGTCGACGTGCGTGCGGTGTCGGGGGCACGGAGGGTGAAGGAGAACGCTTCCTGTTGCGGGCCGCCGGCGTACTGGAAGGCGATCTCTCCGCCTCCCGTCGTGCAGGTCCAGCCTGCGGGCTGGGTGCAGCCCACCGCCGTCCAACCCTCGGCGATCTGGATCCGGACCGTCGTGGTGTAGCGGGGTGCGGGTCGCTCATTGGGAACGTCGAGCGTGAGCGTCGTCGTCGAACCGGCGATCACCGTCGACTCCTGGAACTCGGCGTGGGCCGAGGCCACTCCCGTTGCGCCACCCATGGCGATCCAGGCGACTGCGACCGTGGCCGCCGCAGTCGCCGCTCGCCTGGACCATCGAGTCATTGTCAGCGCCTCAACCGGTGAAGTGCGGAGGAGTGGGTTCGGGTGCCGGTCCGGGTGGTGCCGGCACGAATGCGGCGACGGTGCGTCGCAGCCCCCCGGCTGGCGTGGTCGGCTCCGCTCCCGGCGGATACGTCCCCACCCAGTCGGCGCTCGGGTACCAGTGCGAGATGCGTCCGTTGGCGTACTGCTGGTCGGCGGTGAAGCCTTCGGTCCCGCCTTCGCCGTACGTCGTCTGCACCGAGGGCGTCGGCGTGGTCACCGAGAACACGAAGTACTGCGCTGCGTCGGACTGGCTGCCACCGGCCGCCACCGGGGGACCCCAGAAGTGGATGACGGTCCGCCCCATGCTCGAGTAGGTCTCGCATTGCCAACCGGCCACTGCGGGGCCGGGTTGGTTGGTGCTGTTCGTCGAACCGTCGTTGACCTGGAGATTGGCGCTGCCGCAGGTGGCGTCGGTCCACCCGTCGGGAACCGTGACCTTCATGTCGACATTGCTGTACAGCGCCGGATCCCAGGTCTCGCCCGCCGGGACCTCGATTGCGGCGCGCATCGCCATCTGCACCGAGGTTCCCGCCTCGTAGGGAGGGGTGGCCTGATCGCCCGAGGCGGCGT
>JBJTGD010000243.1:0-13117 GCA_046093735.1 Acidimicrobiia bacterium
AGGCCGAGGTGGTGGCGGTGCGCGCGTCGTGGAGCATGCGCATCGGTGGTCGCATCGTGCGCGTGTTGCGGCCGGTCCGCCCGCTGCTGCCGATCGTCCGACCCGTCGTCCGGGCGATCCGAGTTGCGCGCCGCCGTCGGCTGACCCGTCCCGACGCGGTTCGGGCCTTGGTGGTGGGCATGTCGGAACCCGGCCGGCCGTTGGCGCCCTCGCTCCCCGTTCCGCCGTCAGCCGATGCCGATCCGGCGGAGTTCGTCAGTCGGCGACTCCTGGCCCGTCGGCGTCACGGACCGCGACGGCTCGATGCCTCCGAGTGGGACGAGGTGTCGGAACTGGCGACGCGCCCGGACGGTTCCCTCGACTTGGAGCGTCTGGTGGCCATCCCGGTCGTGGCCGGACGTCCGTCGATCGACGGTTCGCGACACGCCCTCGTCATCGATGCTCGTGCTGTCGACCTCATCCCGTGCGGAACCCGGAGTCATGCCCGCAGCATCCTGCGCACCGTTCTCGATGCCGTACCGGAGGACGTCTGCGTGTTGACGATGGGTCGGGTGGCGACGGCCCGGGACGAGTGGCCGCGGGTCGACGGAGTGTGGAACGGCGACGAGGGTGCGGTCGGGGCGTTCCTCCAACTCGCTCCTTTCATCCATCCGCTCGACGACGCGCAGATCCGCATGGTGACGTCACCGAGCATCCGCTCGGCCGGGGTCTTCCTCGACGGCATCATCGGTGTCCATCCCGATGAGTTCCTTCGTTCGCCGGAGGAGTGCTTCCACTACCAGTTCGGCATCGAGTGTCTCGTCCAACTCGATCGGGTCCTGTCGCTCTCGGCCACCTCCGATGCCGAGGCCATCGCGCTCGGGATCGATCCGGCGGGCCTGGTGCGGACGGGTGCCGAACCGCAACCGCGGGCGCCCGGTACGCCCGTCATCGACTGTGGCCTGCCCTTCGATCGATGGCTGGTGGTGGTGGGCAATCGCCTCGTGCACAAGAACCTGTCCGTCGGGGTGGTGGGCGCACTTGCCTTCGTCGCTCGGAGTCGCCGAGATGTCGGCGTGGTGGTCGTCGCCAACATGAAGTCGGAGGAAGCCGGCGTGCTCCGGGCTGCTGCGGCCGCGCTCGGCCTCCCGCCGGATCGATTGGTCATCCGGTCGCTCGTCGATGACGCGGAACTCGATGCCCTCGTGGCCGGGGCCGATGCGCTCATCGTGCCGTCGCGTCATGAGGGCTACTCGCTGCCCGTCGTGGAGGCGCTCGAGCGCGGGACGCCGGTCGTCGTCTCCGACATCGCCGCCCATCGGGAGTTGTTGGGGACCGGTCGATGGAACTTCTCGGTCGACGACCCCGACGGCGTACGACGAGCGGTCGCGTGGGTGGCCCGAAGCGGTCGGGCCCGCGTCCTCGATGAGCAACGACGGATCCTCGCCACCCGTGTCGACCCGCAGCGGCTGGACCGCTCGGTCCGAGCGACGACGGAGTGGTTGTGCGAGGGACTGGCGCACCGCGGCACCCGTGGCGAGATGGCCAATCCCCGACCGAAGGTCGATCCCGGTCGTCGGCTGTCGTTGTCCAAGATCTGCGAGCTCGAGGACTTCGCCACGCCCCGGCTGCGCGACGTCATGCGGGAGGTGTTCGCCCATGAGCTGGTCCGCTTCGGACCCGGCTTCCCCGATGGCGTCGAGTGGCGCAAGTACTGGGAGGTGGCCATGGCCGTGCTCACCTTCGGTGAGGCCAGGCTGCTCGACGGGAGCGGCCGTTTCCTCGGCGTGGGAGCCGGCAACGAGCCCACCCTGTTCCACCTCACCCGCCATGCGCGACACGTCCTGGCCACCGACCTGTACCTCTCGGAGGGGTGGGAGGAGAGCGCCAACTCGTCGATGCTCACCGATCCGGGCCGTCACTGGCCGTTCCCGTGGGAACCCGATCGGCTTGAGGTCCGGCACATGAATGCCCTCCATCTCGACCTACCCGATGCCTCGTTCGATGGCGTGTTCTCCTCGAGTTCCATCGAGCACTTCGGCGAACGGTCCGATGTGCGCCGGGCGCTGGACGAGATCTTCCGGGTGCTCCGGCCCGGGGGCGTCCTGTCGCTGTCCACCGAGTTCCGCATCTCCGGCCCGCCCCCCGGGGTCCCCGGGGTGCTGATGTTCGGGGCCGAGGAGATCGAGGACCTGTTCGTGGGGGGACGGGACTGGTCGTTGCTCGAACCCTTCGACCCCACCGTCTCGGCCGCCACCATGGCCACTGAGTCCTCCTTCGCCGAAGTGGCCGCGGCCCAGCAGGCCCAGGTCGACCGGGTGGGGGGGCTGTGGACCCACCTCATCGAGCACGATCGGTACCCCCATATCGTCCTGGACCTCGCCGGGCGGGTCTTCACCAGCTTCCATCTGGCCCTGCGCAAGCACGGGTGAGGCCCCTGGACCCGCATTTGGTGGGATCGGGGCGGCCCGGTACCATTCTCCGTCCGCCCACCGCCGGTGCTCCGCTCCGGCGGTGTGTCGGGTCCGTGTCCCGAAGGAGCACGCGCCCTGCCCAAGCCCAAGGAAGACGCGATCGTCCTCGAGGGGACGGTCATCGAGCCACTGCCGAACGCCATGTTCCGGGTCGAACTCGAGAACGGGCACAAGGTGCTGGCCCACATCTCCGGGAAGATGCGCATGCACTACATCCGCATCCTCCCCGGTGACCGTGTGCAGGTGGAGCTCACGCCCTACGACCTGACCCGCGGGCGCATCACCTACCGCTACAAGTAGTCCCGCAGTGCCGAACAAGTGAGAGTCCGACGAGCGTCGGACCCGCCGGAGGATCCGCTCCGGTGTACCCGGTCCGCCGGGCGAGAGGAAGGAAACGACGTGAAGGTGCGTCCCAGCGTCAAGAAGATCTGTGAGAAGTGCAAGGTGATCCGCCGCCATGGGCGCGTGCAGGTCATCTGCGACAACCCGCGACACAAGCAGCGGCAGGGCTGATCGATGGCTCGTATCTCCGGCGTCGACATCCCCCGCGAGAAGCGGCTCGAGATCTCACTCACCTATATCTATGGCATCGGTCGCACCACGGCGCAGAACATCTGCGAGGCGACCGGTATCGACCGCAACACGCGGGTCCGCGACCTCACCGATGAAGAGGTCAACCGCATCCGCGCCTACATCGACGGCAGCCTGAAGGTCGAGGGCGACCTGCGGCGCGACGTCGACCAGGACATCCGTCGCAAGATGGAGATCGGTTGCTATCAGGGTCTGCGTCATCGTCGCGGACTCCCGGTGCGTGGACAGCGCACCCACACCAATGCCCGCACGCGCAAGGGTCCGAAGAAGACCGTTGCCGGTAAGAAGAAGGTCACTCGCTGATGGCCAAGCCCGCGAGCGGTGGCCGTCGGCCCCGCAAGAAGGAACGCAAGTTCGTCACCCACGGGGTGGCGCACATCAAGAGCTCGTTCAACAACACGATCGTCTCCATCACCGACCAGGAGGGCAACGTGCTGTCCTGGGCTTCGGCCGGCAACGTCGGCTTCAAGGGTTCCCGCAAGAGCACGCCCTTCGCCGCCCAGATGGCGGCTGAGCAGTGCGCCAAGCGGGCCATGGAGCACGGCGTCCGCAAGGTCGACGTGTTGGTGAAGGGTCCGGGATCGGGTCGCGAGACGGCGATCCGCTCCATCCAGAACGCCGGCATCGAGGTGACCGGCATCAAGGACGTCACCCCGGTGCCGCACAACGGTTGCCGCCAGCCCAAGCGTCGGAGGGTCTGACATGGCTCGATACACCGGCCCGAAGGCGCGCGTGTCGCGTCGTCTGGGAACGAACATCTTCGGCACGAAGGGCGAGACCGTCGCTCTCGAGAAGCGCCCGTACCCCCCCGGGGAGCACGGTCGCACCCGTCGTCGGGGCAATCCCAGCGAGTACCTGCTGCAGCTCCAGGAGAAGCAGAAGGCTCGTTTCACCTACGGCCTGTCCGAGAAGCAGGTCCGCAACCTCTATGAGGAGGCGAACCGTCGACAGGGCGTGACCGGCGAGAACATGCTGCGTTTCCTCGAGATGCGTCTCGACAACGTGGTGTACCGCGCCGGATGGGCCGCCACTCGTCCTCAGGCGCGCCAGTTCGTCGGCCACGGGCACATCAACGTGAACGGCAAGCGGGTCGACATCCCCAGTTACCGGGTGCGCAAGGGCGACATCATCTCCCTGCGCGACAAGGCCCGGGCGCTGGTCGTCATCCAGTGGAACCGCGAGGTCCTCGATCGCACGCCGCCGGCGTGGCTCGAGTCCGGTGACGGAGGTTTCAGCGTCACCGTCCTGAACCCGCCGCTGCGCGATCAGATCGATGTGCCGGTGCGCGAACAGCTCATCGTCGAGCTCTACTCGAAGTAAGTGCCTCGGGCGGAACCTCGCCCGTGTGCAGATCCCACGAACGAAGACAACGAGGTAGGTAGTCATGCTGGTCATGCAGCGACCGAAGGTGGAAGCGCTGGGCGAGGCCGAGGGCGATCGGCAACTGTTCGCGGTCGGTCCGCTCGAGCCCGGTTTCGGCCACACGCTCGGCAACTCGCTCCGTCGTACGCTCCTGTCGTCGATCCCGGGTGCGGCGGTCACACAGGTGCGGTTCGACGAGGCACTCCACGAGTTCGACACCATCAAGGGTGTCACCGAGGACGTCACCGACATCATCCTCAACCTCAAGGACCTCGTCCTGCGCGTCCACACCGATGATCCGGTGTCGCTGCGCATCGACGTCCGGGGACCGGCCGAGATCACCGCAGGTGACATCGTGCTCACCTCTGATGTCGAGGTGCTCAACCCGGGTCTCCACATCGCCACGGTGAACGAGTCGGGTCGGCTCGCCCTCGACATCACCGTCGAGCGCGGTCGGGGCTACGTCTCGGCCGAGCGCAACAAGACGTCGAACACGATCGGCATCATCCCGGTCGACTCGATCTTCTCCCCGGTGCGACGGGTCACCTTCTCGGTGGAGCCCACCCGCGTCGAGCAGTCCACCGAGTTCGATCGTCTCGTGCTCGACATCGAGACCGACGGTTCGATCACCGCTCGGGAGGCCCTCGCCTCGGCCGGCGCCACCCTGCAGTCACTCGTCACCCTGGTGGCGGAGATGAGCGAGGAACCCCAGGGCCTCGAACTCGGAGAGGTGTCCGTGACGTCGTCGGGCTCGCCCGATCTCGATCTCCCGATCGAGGACCTCGATCTCTCCGAGCGGCCGCGCAACTGTCTGAAGCGGGCGCAGGTCAACACCGTCGGAGAGTTGCTGCAGAAGTCGGCCGATGATCTCCTGGCGGTCACGAACTTCGGTTCGAAGTCGCTCGACGAGGTCATCGCCAAGTTGGACGAGCGCGGTCTGTCGCTCCGGAACCAGGACTGATCACCGATGCCCGCAACTCCGCGCAAGTCACGCCGCTTCGGCGGTGACGCCGCTCACCAGAAGTTGATGATGGCCAACCTGGCGGCGTCGCTGTTCGCCGCCGAGGGGATCGTGACCACCGAGGCCAAGGCCAAGGCGCTGCGTCCGGTGGCCGAGAAACTGATCACCAAGGCCAAGAAGGGCGGCGTCCACCGTCACCGTCAGGTCGTGTCGTACCTGGGCGACAAGGAGATGGCCTCCAAGCTGTTCTCCGACATCGCGCCGCGGTACGCCACCCGTGCCGGTGGCTACACCCGCATCCTCAAGTTGGGCCCGCGTCAGGGCGACAACGCGCCGATGGCGCGCATCGAGCTCGTCTGACTCGTTCGGTGGCCGCGCCGGCGTCGGGTCGGACCCGGATGCGCATGACGCTGGCCTACGACGGCTCTCGGTTCCACGGAATGGCCGAGAACGCTGGCGTGCCCACCGTGGCCGGCACCGTGCGCACGGTGCTCGAGCGCGTCACCGGTCATCCGGTGGCGATCGCCATGGCCGGTCGCACCGATCGCGGTGTGCACGCATGGGGGCAGGTCATCTCCTTCGATGTCGACGCCGACGCGGTGGCCTCGGGTCGGGCCACACCCGAGCGGTTGGCTCGGGCCGTCAACCGACAGTGCGTCCCTTCCATCGTCGTGCGTGCGTGCGAGCCGGCACCCGACGACTTCGATGCCCGGTTCTCGGCCACGGGTCGGACCTACCGCTACACCCTGTTGGATCGGCCGGTGCCCGATCCCTTCCTGGCCGCCACCACGTGGTGGATCGGTGAGGGTGTCGACCTGTCGCGTCTACGACTGGCCTGCGATCCGCTCATCGGTGCCCACGACTTCTCCTCGTTCTGCCGGCGCCCCCGGACCGGGCCCGGGGTCGAGGAGGTCTCCCTGGTGCGTCGGGTCACCGCCGCCGGTTGGCAGGACCTCGGAGACGGGGTGCTGCGCTTCGAGATCTCGGCCACGGCCTTCTGCCACCAGATGGTCCGGTCGATCGTGGGGACGCTGGTGGAGATGGGGCGGGGGTCGCGTCGGCCGGGCGAGATGACCTCGATCCTGGCCGCCCGTGACCGGGCGGCGGCCGGAGGTCTGGCACCGCCCCACGGTCTGTGCCTGTGGAGCGTGGCCTACGGCTGAGGTCGTCGGGCCGTGAGTTGCCCCCGTTCCGGGCCGCCCCGTAGGCTCTCCCGTCCGTCCGAACGAAGAAGAAGGGTCGCGCCGTGCGCACCTACTCCCCGAAGGCCAGTGAGATCCAGCGCTCGTGGTACGTCGTCGATGCCGAGGGCATGGTCCTCGGTCGCGTCGCCACCGAGGTGGCCCGGATCCTGCGTGGCAAGCACAAGCCGACGTTCACGCCACACATGGATACCGGTGACCACGTGATCGTCATCAACGCCGACAAGGTGGTGCTGACGTCCGACAAGGGGTCCAAGTTGTTCGTCCACCGTCACTCGGGTTACCCGGGCGGTCTGCGGACCCGTTCGAAGGGCGAGATGCTCGCCACCCGGCCGGCCGAGTCCGTGCGCAACGCCGTGCGCGGGATGCTGCCGAAGAACCGACTCGGTCGACAGATGATCAAGAAGCTCAAGGTCTACGCCGGTCCGAACCATCCCCACGGCGCCCAGTTGCCCCAGCCCATCGACTTCGCCCACGCGAAGGCCCGCTGAGCGTCACCGAAGCAGAGGTAGCGAGATGCCGAACCCCCTCGTCCAGTCGACCGGTCGCCGCAAGCGCGCAGTGGCGCGCGTCTTGCTCCGTCCCGGCACCGGGACCATCACGGTCAACAAGCGTCCGGTGAAGGACTACTTCCCGTCCGAGACGCATCGGATGATCCTCACCGAACCGCTGCGCATCACCAACACCGACGAGGTCTACGACGTCGAGTGCAACATCGATGGCGGCGGTGTCTCCGGTCAGGCCGGCGCTCTGCGCCACGGGATCGCCCGTGCGCTGGTCGCCCTCGACCCCGACACCCGTACCGATCTGAAGCGAGCCGGATTCCTGACGCGAGACGATCGCAAGAAGGAGTCGAAGAAGTACGGCCTCAAGAAGGCCCGTAAGGCTCCTCAGTACTCGAAGCGCTGAGCACACTCCCCTTCGGCACCGACGGGGTCCGTGGCCCCGCCTCGGCGTTCGACGACCGGTTCGTCGTCGCCCTCGCCATCGCTGCGGCCCGGGTCCTCGGCCCGGCTTCGGGCTTCGTGGTCGGACGCGACACCCGCGACTCGAGTGCGCGTATCGAGCGCGCGCTCGTCGCTGGCCTGTCGGCGGCCGGGGTCGATGTCGTCAGTCTCGGTGTCGCACCCACACCGGCGGTGGCCTGGGTCGGCGCGCAACGCGGACTGCCGGGCGCAGTGATCTCGGCCTCACACAACGCGTGGACCGACAACGGCATCAAGTTCTTCGCGGCGGGCGGTCGGAAGTTGGCCGATGCCGTCGAGTCGCGTCTGCAGGTCGAACTCGATGCGATCCTCGGCGACGATGTCGAGTCCGCCGCCTCGACGGTCGGCACGGATGTCGACGTCCTCGGCGATGAAACGGCTGTCGCCGGGTGGTGCGATGCCGTGGTCGCCTCGTGTCCGGTCGATGTGTCGGCATTGCGGGTCGTCATCGACTGTGCCAATGGCGCATCCTCGACCGTGGCGCCGGCGATCCTGCGCTCGCTCAGACTCGATCCCGTCGTCCTGCACGCCAGTCCCGACGGCCGCAACATCAACGCTGCGTGCGGCAGCACCCATCCCGACGATCTGCGGCGCGCCGTCGTCGAGGTCGGGGCCGATGTGGGTCTGGCCTTCGATGGCGATGCCGATCGTCTGTTGGCCGTCGACGAGACCGGCGAACTGGTCGATGGCGATCAGTTGCTGGCCATGTTCGCGGCCGACCTCCGGGCGCGCGGCGTCCTGCGCGGGGACAGGTTGGTCGTCACCGTGATGAGCAACCTCGGACTGCGGTTGCGCATGGATCGACTGGGTATCACCGTGATCGAGACACCGGTCGGCGATCGTCACGTGCTCGAGGCGCTCGATCGCGTCGACGGAGCGCTCGGTGGCGAGCAGTCCGGTCACATCGTCTTCGCCGATCTGGCCACCACCGGCGACGGCGTGCTGTCCGGCGTGCAGTTGCTGGCCCTGCTGGAGCGCGCCGGACGTCCGTTGTCGCGCCTGGCCGCCGAGTCGATGGATCGCCTCCCGCAGGTATTGGTGAACGTGCCGGTGGTCGGCAGAGGGGCCGACATCGTCGCCGCGTTGGCCGCGCCGGTGGCCGCCGCCGAGGCCGAACTCGGCGTTTCCGGGCGGGTTCTCCTGCGTCCGAGCGGCACCGAGCCACTCGTGCGAGTGATGGTGGAGGCGACCTCGATGGTGACCGCCGAGGCCGTTGCCGCCCGTCTGGCCGCCGAGGTCGAACGGGTCGGCGGGGCGTAGGCTCCCGGTCCCATGTGCGGCATCATCGCCATCGTCCGGCGTCCCGCCGATCGTCCTGTACCGGCGTCGGCCGAGGTGATCGATCGACTCGACGCCGCGTCGCGTCTGCTGGAGGACGCCTACCGACGTCTGGTGTCGGTGCCGGCTGCGCCGGTGGATCTGGCGCCCCCGGTGGCCGAGGCGGCGATCATGATCGCGACGGCGGACGAGGCGCTGCGCGGGGTTCCCGGTGTGCGTGCGCTGCTGGCCGACGCGGCCTTGCGCACCTCGGTGGCCACTCTGCTCACCGGTCTCGATCGGCAGGTGTCCGAACTCGAGGGCGCGCTCGACCGCGGGCTCGATGCGGGACTGGTCGGAGACGGTCTGGAGAAGGTCAACGCCGCGCTCATCCAGGTCACCGACGGTCTGTGGGCCGTGCGTCGCGACCGTCTGCGGGCCGCCGAGGGCGTCGCCTCGTTGTTGGCCGATCTCGGCGATGCGTCCCCCGGAGCCGTCGCCGTGGCCCTGTCGGTCCATCAGGCGCTCTCCGCGCTCGATCGACTGGAGGTCCGGGGCCGCGACAGCGCCGGGCTGCATCTGCTGGTCCGTGGCCACGGGCTCGATCTCGACTCACCGGCCATCGCCGCGGTGCTGGCCGAGCGGGCGGCCGATCCTCTGTTCGGATCCATGGCCATCCGCACGCCGGAGGGTCACCTGTCGTTCGTCTACAAGGCGGCGGCGGAGATCGGCGAACTCGGTGACAACACCCGGGCGATCCGCGACGCTCTGACCGGTGATCTCCTGCTCCGCCAGGCCCTGACCTCGCCCTCGGTGGAGGCGGTCGTCCTCGGTCACACGCGCTGGGCCAGCGTCGGCATCATCAGTCAGGCCAACGCCCACCCGCTCAACTCGGACGAGACCGAGGGTGCGTCCGGGCCCTATGTCACCGCAGTGTTGAACGGTGACGTCGACAACTTCGCCGACCTCAAGGCCTCCGAGTCGTTGCGCATCGCCCACGAGATCACCACCGACGCCAAGGTCATCCCCACTCTGACCTCGCGGGCCATGGTCGACGGCACCGGCGTGGTCGAGGCCTTCCGCTCCACGGCCAACGAACTCGAGGGTTCGGTGGCCATCGCCGCCAGCGCTGCCGATCTCCCCGACGGATTGCTGCTCGCCCTGCGGGGCAGCGGACAGGCGCTGTACATCGGGCTGGCCGAGGACGCTTTCATCGTGGCCAGTGAGCCCTACGGCGTGGTGGAGGACACCGCCACCTACCTGCGTCTCGACGGTGAGGTCCCCGCCGATCCGACCAATCCCGCCAGTCGTGGTCAGGTGGTCGTGCTCCATGGCGATCGCGCCGGTCTCGTCGACGGGATCGAGCGATGGGCCTACGACGGCACGCCGCTGCCCGTGGTGGCCGACGAACTCGACGAGGCCCAGATCACCACCCGCGACATCGACCGTGGTGACTCGCCCCACTTCCTCCTCAAGGAGATCGGCGAGGCGCCGGCCTCGTTCCGCAAGACCCTGCGGGGCAAGTTGGTGGAGCAGGCCGGCCGACCGGCCGTGGTGCTCGGTGACGACGTGCTCTCCCCGGCGGTGCGCAACGGTCTGCGCGACGGCACGATCGAGCGCATTCTCGCCATCGGTCAGGGCACCGCCGCGGTGGCGTCGCGTGCGTTGGCCGAGGGGCTGGCCGTGTTCGCTCCCGACGCACGCGTGACAGTGGAGTCGGTGCTGGCCACCGAGCTGAGTGGGTTCCACCTCGACGACGCCATGGACGACACGTTGATCGTCGCCGTCAGTCAGTCGGGAACGACCACCGACACCAATCGCACGGTGGATCTGGTGCGGGCCCGCGGCGCGCACGTGATCGCCATCGTCAATCGTCGCAACAGCGATCTCACCGATCGCGCCGACGGCGTGCTGTACACCTCCGATGGGCGCGATGTGGAGATGAGCGTCGCCTCCACCAAGGCCTTCTACTCGCAGATCGCCGCCTGCTTCCTGTTGGCCGCAGCCATCGCCGATGCCCTGGGCGTCACGTCGCCCGAGCGGCACGCGGTGCTGGAGGACCTGCGTCGTCTCCCCGAGGCGATGGAGCGCACCATCGCCCTGCGTCCCGACATCGCTCGGGCCGCCCAGATGGTGGCGCCGTCCCGTCGCTATTGGGCCATCGTCGGCAACGGGGCCAACCGCATCGCCGCCGAAGAGGTGCGGATCAAGCTGTCGGAGCTCTGTTACAAGTCGATCGCCTGCGACGGCACGGAGGACAAGAAGCACATCGATCTGTCGTCGGAGCCGATGATCCTCGTGTGCGCCGCCGGACTGCAGGGTTCCACTGCCGATGACGTGGCCAAGGAGGTGGCGATCTACCGCGCCCACAAGGCGGCGCCGGTGGTCGTGGCCTCGGCGGGGGAGGAGCGGTTCTCGGCGGCGCTCGACGTGATCGCTGTTCCTGCGGTGCACCCGCGGTTGGCCTTCGTGCTGTCGGCCATGGTCGGGCACCTGTTCGGCTACGAGGCCGCCCTCGCCATCGATGCCCAGGCCCGCCCGTTGCGCGAGGCCCGGGCGCTGATCGACGACTCGGTGGAGCACGGCGGCGACGGCGAGGCGATGCTGACGCGGCTGCGCCCCGAACTCGGCGCCTGCGCCCAGCGGTATTTCGACGCGCTGCGCTCGGGTCACTACGACGGGCACCTCGAGGCCAGCTCCGCCGTGCGACTGGCCACGATGTGGCGCTTCGCCCTCGGCACCGTGCCGTTGGAGGCGTACCAGATCGAATTCGGCAAGGTCGGTACACCGGCGGTCGTCCTCGAGGACCTCGTCAGCGCGTTGTCGGCGGCCATCGATGAACTCACCCGACCCATCGATGCCATCAAGCATCAGGCCAAGACCGTCACCGTCGGCATCTCGCGATCGGACGAGACGCTCATGCAGGTCCCGTCGGTGCGCGCCGTGCTCGAGGCCGGTGCACAGCGCGACCGGCTCACCTACTCGACCCTGCGCACGTTGGCCGCGCTGGAGCCGTTGCTCGCCGAAGTGCTCGGCTCCACTCGCTACGCCATCGAAGGTCATGTCGATCCCTCCGGACACGACGGCGCCACCATCGTGGTGGTCGACCGCGCCGGACTGGCCCGTGACCTGCCGAGTCGGACGACCACCGATCCGCAACTGCGGGGCACCAAGCGCCTGGTGGCGGCTGAACACACGGTGCTGTTGGCCCGGGGTCGCAGCGACGGACGCACCGTGCTGCTCGTGCCCGAGATCAAGGAGGGCGAGTCGACCGGCATCACCCTGTTGCATGTTCGCCTGCGCGACGACCTCCCGTTGCCGGCGCTGCGCACCGTCCTGCAGGGCTATCGCAACCGCTACGCCGCTCTCAAGCAGTCGGTCACCGAGACCGAACCGGTGTTCCGCGACGACCTCCTCGTCGACGTGCCCGTGGTCGAGTTGATGACCGAACCGGTGAGCGCGTTGGCGGAGCGTTGGCGTTCCTGAGTCGATGATCGTCGGCGTCGGCACCGACCTCGTCGATCTCGGTCGCTTCCGCACCGTTCTCGAGCGACGACCGGAACTCGTCGACCGGCTCTTCACGGCAACGGAGATCGCCTACGCGCGACTGCGCACCGATCCGACCGAACGCTTCGCCGTCCGGTTCGCCACCAAGGAGGCGGTGCTCAAGGCGATGGGGGTCGGGCTCGGCGCCGCCGACTGGCATGACATCGAGATCGAGCGCGACCCCGATGGACGACCCACCGTGGCCCTGCGTGGTCGGGCGGCGGCCCTGGCGGCCGAGCTCGGCATCGTCGAGTGGCGGCTGACCCTCAGCCATTCCGATCTGGTGGCCATCGCGCTGGCCGTGGCCCTCGGCGGGGCGCCGGTCGCGCCAGTCGCGCCAGTCGCGTCGGTTGCGCCGGTCGGATCGGTCGGGTCGTCCCTCGACGAAGGCGGTCTCGTGCCCATCGTGACCCCCGAGGAGATGGCGGCCATCGATCGCGACGCACCCGAGTCCGTCGAGGTCCTCATCGGCCGCGCCGGCGCCGCCGTGGCCCGAACCGCGGTGCGCATGCTCGGCGGTACCTACGGCCGACGCGTGGTGGTGCTGGCCGGCAAGGGCAACAACGGCAACGACGGACGCGAGGCGGCACGTCGATTGCGCTTTCGTGGTGTGCGCGTCACGGTGCTCGATGTTGCAGAGTTCGATGTCGCAGAGTTCGATGCCACCGCGCCGCGCTCGGAGTTGCCCGCGTGCGATCTCATCATCGACGCGGCCTACGGCACCGGTCTGCGGGGGAACTGGCCGGCGCCGCGTCCTCC